>JMMB01000001.1 GCA_000686145.1 Peptostreptococcaceae bacterium VA2
TCTATGATTTTTTATATTATCATTTATAAACTGTTTAAAAATAAAATTAATAAAAGTTCATTAAATTATTTTGAATCTCAAAATAATTATAGTGCAATAATAAATGAGCCATTTAAATTCTCCAAAACAATTAAAATAAATAGTCTTGAGAATATTTTTACACTTCGTTTAAATAATGGTTTTAATTCTTTTTTAAAATCTCTATTGCATTATGGTAAAGTAACATATTTATATAACAGCTTAGAACAACTAATAGAAACTATATTTACTTCAGCTTTATTATTTATATGTGCTTTACAAGTTTTAAATAAAAATATGTCAATAGGCCAAGTTACAATAATTCTTAACTATTTTGCCTTAATATTAAGTAGTTTTAGCCTATATTCTAAACTTCGGAAAAAGGTATCAAGAATATAAAGTTTGCTGTGATAGATTTGAGGAATTGTTAAGTATAGATCAAGAATCTCAAGGAACTGAAATAATAGATAAAATAAATAAAAAAATAACTTTGCAAAATTTTACCTATTTAGAGGGAGATAGTGTAGTAATCAATAACTTAAATTATTCATTTGAATCCGGAAATATTTTACACAATTTTTGGAGCAAACGGATGTGGAAAATCTACATTGCTTTATTTTAATATCTAGAATTATTAATAATGATTCTGGGAATCTGTATTTTAATAATACAAATTCCGATTTAATAGACTTTAATCATCTCAGAAAACATCATATATCTTTCTTAGAACAAGAACCAAATTTAATAAAAGATACTTTCTATAACAATATTACTTATAATATTGAAAATACTACTTCACTTGAGCAATATATAGATTTATTTAACTTAGATATTTGCTTTAATAAATTTGAAAATGGAATTAACTCTATGCTTTCTGATAATATAGAAAAATTTATCTGGCGGAGAAAAACAAAAAAATAGGTTTAGTCAAAACATTTTTGAAAAATTCTAACTTAGTAATTCTTGATGAGCCCACATCAGCACTTGATTCTAATAGTTGTGTGAAATTTTGAAAAAGTTATTAGCTTAATATACAAGAAAGACAAAATTTATTATAGTAGTAACTCCATGATAAAAATTTACTTGATATAAGTGATTTTATACTTAGAGTTTAAAATAATAAAATATTACTCTTGGTTAATAACTAAAAGGATGTTCTAATTTTATGGAAATAATAAAGAAATCTGAAGGTATATCTCCATATATAATTGAATGTGGCCCTAACGGGCTAGATCGTGATGGGCAATGTTCTTTAATCATCACAATGTACTTGTAAAAACTGATGATAATTTGCCGTATGCTTGTACAGTTCCCAAAATTGTAATAATCTAAAAAAAATAAAAATAGAGAATTAAGTTATAAAACTTAATTCTCTATTTTTATTTTTTTAACAATCTATTTTCAGCTTTAATTATTTCTATTTACTTTATTCCATAGATATTTTGATACTATCGCCTCTACCTCTAAAGTAATCTCATTTCTTTTCTTTTTTGCCATGATACTCAAATACTCCAATATAAGTTTTTGTTCTTTAATATATAATCTACCTTCTGCTTTGAAAATCCATACTTAGTCCCTATTTTAGCTAATGAAATACCTTTAGACCTTAATTTAAATATATCCTTTACTATTTGTGCTTCTTTTTCATCAACTTCAAATTCACCATTTTTATTTACTTTATATCCTAGTGATGGCTTACCACCAACCCATTTATTTTCATTAAGCCTTGCTATTCTACCATTGCGAGTTCGCTCATTTATAATAGCTCTTTCAAATTCTGCAAAACTTCCAAGCATCTGTAAAAATAACATCCCCTGTGGATTTGAGGTGTCAAATAACTCGGTAACACTTACCAAAGCTACTTCATACTCTTGTAATTCATAGATCATAGCTAATAAATTGTATAAACTTCTGTGTATTCGGTCGTTCTTATAAACTACAATCATCTCTATATCATTTTCTTTAACATAATTTATCATTTTATCATATTCTGGTCTATCTGTTGATTTACCTGAAACTGCTTTATCTATAAACATTTTATCTATCGCTATATCATGAAGCTTGCAATACATTTTTATTTTATCTTCTTGGTCCTTTAATGAAGTATTATCTACTTGCATTAAAGTCGAGATCCTACAATATCCTACTGCTCTTTTTTTCATGTCATCCTCCAAATGTATTTTATATAATATCCTTATGTATTCCTAAGGATACCGAGATACGTGTAAAAACCGGCCACATCTTCTGTATATATGTTGGTATTACTAGATTTCACGCTTGATTTTTTTAAAAATTATACCTTTTATCTAACCTGCGTTTTTTACGAAAAAAAGCACCAAAGTTGCTTCAATCTCTGTAAAATCAATAGCTTAGCCATTTTTTTTAATATATCGCTATAGTAGCCTCAGGAAAATGCGAATTTACAACGTTAAGGCGATTTTGCCCGCTTATTCCAATGGATTGGTGAGTTTCTAAGAATATCTATATGGGTCCAGGACGAAATACAAGACTACACACCTGTCGGTACAAATATTAAAAAGTACCGCTATACTAAAACGGTACTTTAAATTTTCTATATTTTTTTATATCTTTGAGTTCCTCCATTATCAGGAAGTGCCTCTACCGATAATACATTTAAATCTACAACTTTCTTGAAGCTTTTCCCTAAACTATACGTTTTATTTAAACTTTGTAAATTTGACCATTCTTTACTTGTAAATAACTCTTCTAATATAAATTGCTGATTACCTGCTAACGTTTCTAATCTTCCAATTGCTCTACTTAATAAATCCATCTATTACACCTCTTTATATAAATTTAATATTAAATATTTTCAAATACTTTAAGTTTATTTTAATTTATTCAACTTCATCAAAGAATATAGTTTTTATAAACTCTCCAATTCTTGCTGATTCTGATTTTTTTAAATCTTTAGGTATTTCTATTTTTACATTTACATCTGGTCTTATTGGATATTCTACTGTTATAAACTCTTTTTCATCTAATTTATCTTCTAAAATTTCTCCAAGTGCTATTTGGATATCTTTATATCTATGAGTTAATTCAACACATGCTCTTGGTGATTTTAATGAACTTCTTAAATCTAATGTCAAATCATTTCTTAAAACTGGATCACAAATCCATTTAACACCTCTTTGATGAGGATATCCTGTCCCTGTAGCTTTAGTTTTATCATATATATATTCTGTAACTATTTCTCCTATATAAACAATCTCTTCATCAGGTACAACTACATAATCTCCTATGCTCATTCTATTTACAATAATATCTAATGTTGCTTTATCGCTAGACATTGATCTAGAACTTTTATATTCATATGTATTATTAAGTATTTCTCCAATATCCTTTATATCTTTTCCTGATAAATCGTCTACATCATCCCATCCAGCACCTATTAAGTTATCTAATTTAAATTCTTTCATTTTATTTATGTTATTTGGTAATGGCCTAAACATCCATGCTCTTTTCATATTTATACCCCTTTCAGTATTATCTTTTATCTAAATAATATCAACATTTATAAAGTAAGTCAACAGAAAATTATAGATAACTTGTAGTTATCTATAATTTTCTATTATTTTATTAATCATATTTTGATTGTTCTTATGATATAAATCCAATGAAAAGGTCAAGTTTGTCGGCTCAAACTTGACTAAATCGAATCAAAAATATATTGTAACTTTAGTAGTTACAATATATTCAAATCATTTTACCATACTTATTTTTCATATTAATTATTATATATATTAATTATATTATCAAACTTTGTCGAATTTAAATATATATTTAATATCATTATTAAGATTTACTCTTCGAAGAATTTAATACTTCATTATGAATATCATTTATAATATCTAATCTTAATTTATTGAATTTACTCCTATATCCATATTTATCTTCTTTTACTTGACATGTTTTATCACTAATACGAAGTACATCTAATTCTGATATTTGATAAACTACTTCAATTGACAAATCTCTAAAATGAATAAAATCAAGTATATTACTACATTCATTTCCTGTACTTAATACTCTTAACCATTTAATTATCCATTCTCTATCAGAACCTTTTATATAATATACATGATTATACCAATTTTCATCGTACACTAGTCCACTATAATTTCCTCGTATATAAATATAACACCTCTCTTTAAATTTTTCTAAAGATCTCTTATCCTCATAATCTCCATTTACTTTGCATTTTAATAAGTTAAGATTTGTGTTAAATATTAACTTAAAACTCTCTAGAATATCTTCTGGTTTGTTCAAATATCTATTCGGTTTTATCATAAATGTTTTAGTATAATCATCAACAATTTTTTCTATAACGCTATCCGTTTCTTTAATACAACTATTTAATAAATAATATAACATTTGTAGTGCATACTCTCTATCATCTTTTTTCTTACCTTTAGCTTCCATTCTAATTAATTGATATGCACCCATAAAGCTTATAATTGGTGCTATCGTAGTTGCCAATGCTAATAATATTTCAGCATCTCTTATTCTTACATTATCCCAACCTAAAGCACCTATTCCAATCATATATGATATCATAATTGATATCCCCACTAATATTATCCATTTATTGACTTTATTTTTTTTTTCTTGTTTATTATTAAATAATATTAATCCAGCACCTATTGCAATTCCTACTATTATACAAAATATACTTAGTCCAATAATATTTTCACCAGTAAATATATTATAAAAAAATCTATACAATTTATCACTTAATACAAAAAATCCTTCTCGCATTTTGTCCACGCTTTATCTCTCCCTGCTAAAATCTCTCTCTCTCTCGTATTTCATTAAAGTTAAATATTTGAATAAAAAAGGAAATAATCATTGCCCTTTTTCTTGCTTTCTAAGAGCCGAATAAACTCTATCTACAATAAATTCCATCAACATACCGCTTAACTGTTCCTCTGTAAGTAATTTTTCAAAGAAAGATTGATTACTCTCTAAATCATCTCTAAGCTAATTTTATACTTATATTTATTTCATCTTACTTTCAACATCAATTGCTTTAACTAAAAACTTTAAGATAATCTTTAGTATGGTCTTAAAAATGTATTTGCTGATCTTTTATAACCTTTTTGAACTCTAAATATAAGTTCTTTTTCTTCTAGTTCTTTAAACCATCTTGAAATAGTTCTTTTATCACAATTAAAATACTCTGCTATACGCTCAGAACTATGCCAGCTTTCCCCTGTGTCATTCTTCGAATGTATACCAAGGTATATGTATAATTTTAAAGCATTGCCACTTAATTCTTTTAATGCTCCTTTTTCTAAAAAATCGTTGTATATTGGAAAAAATCCATTTTTATTACTTATGTTTGCTGTCTTCCATTCTCTAAACTCATCTCTAGATTTTTGCATTAATGGTTCTGCTTGTTCTGATGTCATCGGTGATTTTTTCTCCATAATATCCTCCTTAACTACAAAATTAAAATTTATTGTATTCTATATAGTTATATACAATATAACTATATAGAATTATACGAATAAAAGCAAGACAGTTTTTGTATTAAAAATCATAAAAAGGTAGACACATTTTGTTATAGTTAATACATTACTTGACTTATTTAAAAAAATTAATTATTATATATTTATATCAAATTATGTAATATTATTGCATAATAATTTTGTAGTATAGGGGTGATTGCTATGGGAATAGATACAGATCCTCTTATCTTAGCTGCTAAAAGTTATGAAAAGTTAATTAATAAGAATTTCGACATAACTATAGATACTAAAGATGGGAATACAAAGACTATTCAGGTTCATTTCAAAAAAGATAATTTTTATCATCTAATTGGATTTCACTATTTAAAAGATTTACCACAACTTAATACTAGACATAATAAAAAGAATAAGATTTTTAATAATGTACTACAAGGTACTATTACATATAATTCATTAAAGAGTAGTTCTCATTTTGATAATAAAATAGATGATAGAGTTAACTATTTTCATAATATAGATAAATTACTATTTGAGAAGGTTATCTTAGACTTTGATGCATGTAACGTAAGTCTTAAAACTAATTTAAAATGCGATTATATGTTTTTTAAGAATAAGAATGGAAAGTACATGCATCTAAGTTTAGCTCAAGATAAAAATCATTATCCAGAGAGCTTTTTTGTTAGAGATGATAGTGCATACATCAAAGATCAAGATATATTTGATATAGTTTTAATCAAAGAAGTTGAGAAAAATAAGTCTAAAAAAATCAAAAAAAGCATCCAACATAAGTTAGATGCTTCTATAGTTAATTAGAATATATTTTTTATTCGAAGTTAAAAAACTTCTAGTCAGAAACGGCTGAATATAGAAACCGTTAATAAAATCTCAGCACTTCACTTCTCTGACAAAGCAAGCACCTCATAGATTAATATAACATATTGAGTTATATGTTATATTTTTATTATATACAAATTCTATGTGTTTGTATACACATTTTTGAACATTTATGTGTAATTTAATAGACATATACCTTACATTATAGACATTTTATATGTATTTATTTTATATTCTCATAAAAATCAATATATTGATTTAGTATATAGTTAAGTAACTCTTGCTGAGTTACTCCACTATCTTTTAGATCTTCTGCTATTCTTTCAAATCCTTTTTGAACTTCTACATCTAATTTTAATGTTTTAGCTCTATAGTCTCTTTTTCCTTGTTTAAAATTATATATTTCTTTTACTATATCTTGTTTCGTCTCCATATTACTTTCAGTAATATCTTTGTAATATTCATTTTGACCATCTAATAAATTCTTAATTCTTTCTACGTTATCCATTAGATATGTTAGACTATTTTTTTGATTAGAAGTTATCTCTAAGTTAGTTGTAATATTATTTATTACTGGAATATTACTTTCATTCCTCGGGGTACTTTTCATATTACTTTCTGTAATATTACTGTAATATTTCTTTTGTTCCCCCGCTTGTACATCAACATTTTCAAGCATGTACTGCTTTTTACTCTGGCTATATTTGTATCCAGCCTTACCAAAATTTTTACTAATAGTCTTTCTCGATATTTCTACATCCTCAGAGAATTTAGTTAATGTGGTTCCTTCTTTTAGGATATTATTTACGTACTCTATCTGAGATAATATATCTAAATTTTTAAAGTCTTCTTTGTTCATTTGTTCCACCTCCAATCAATATTACTTCTTGTAATATTATATATTACTTTTTAAAGTCTTTCTGTATGTTTTTGAAAATTAATATAACTTACAAATAATATTTTAAATAAAACAATCTTGTATACTCCATTTAACACAGTATACAATTAGATAAGGAAATAAATTTTTCATATTAATATAAGGAGATATTCTATGTTAAAAACACCTTTAGGAAATTTAATTGTTCAAAAGAATAATATAGAGATAGATTATAGTGCGATACCACAACCTTTAAGAATTTTTGATAAACTAAATTACTATGTTGATGCAAGATATCTAATAGATATTGATACCAAAACTATTAAATCAGGTGATACAATCAAATACTTTATTGATTGCAAGAATGTTGAGACAGATATTGATGGTGGAGAATACTTAGCACTTTTAAACTTGAGAAATAATAATCTATTGATGAGTTTAGGTGTCTATGAAATACTCTATCGTAGCCATAAAAAAGATTTTGGCTTTGATGTATGTTATATTGATAATGGCTTAGAATCATATTTTATTGATAATAAATACACTGAAAAATTTAGATTGGCGATATCATGGATAGAGTTAAAAGATGATCTGGATGAAATATCAACTTGGTATGCTTCAGATCCAACGTTATTTAATTAAATAGATAGGAGAAGAGTTGAAGTAGGAGCAAAAAACACCCCTACATCAACTCTTTTTATTATATGTTGGGGTCAAACTTAAGGGTCGAGTCTGACTTCACAGATTGTAGCTGAGAAGCGCTACAAACTGTGAGGCCAGCCTCAAAACGTACTGCATGAGTTAATTCTTACTTTTCTAAATTAAATAATATTTTTCATGAAAAAAGCACTTGTAATTTTATATACTTTACAAGTGCTTTTCTATGCTTTTAATAGTATTTCTTCTATATTACAAATCATATTACTACTAGTAATATCAAATATTACTTTTATATTACCAACTCTGTATATCTTGACATAGCTATACTTCAAGTTACTATTTATAGAGTTTGGCTGTCGCCACCGCGCTTTCTCTGCAATCTTTTGAGCAAAGAACACTCAAAAGGATTTTCGTTCAATCGCTAACTCAAAACCCACCCTTCTATAGTAATTTTCATATATTTTGAAAGTAAATTACTTTCTAGTTAATTTAACTGTTTATCGAAAAGATTGGCCTTCGACCCTGCCCCTCTGACTAATCTCAAAAGCACGAACACAATTCGCTCCTAAAATACTTCGCAAACATCATATTTCATATCAAGTCTGCTTTGTATATTATCCGCTCATTTGTGTTCGTAGCTTATTTAAGATAGCCATTCACTGCCCTAAGCCCAATGCCCTGTATATTTGTTTTTGTTGGTGCATAACTCCAAATAAAGTCTATTGAGCCTTCACATTTTTAATAATAAATTTTTATTGCTACTTTAAAGGTTTATCTCTCCTATTAACTACATAAGTATAGTTAGTTAGTGCCGGCAATATAGTTTAATTGTTGGTACTACGCATTGGATAAAACCATTGCTCCGCTATCCAACGCTAGTCTATATTAGCTTTTAATAATGTATTTATCATTTATGTACATTTTAGCAACAATTATTGTTTCGTTATTTATATATGTTTAATAATTTTCTTGTCATAACTTAACAGTATTGATGCTTTTTGAGTGTTCAAAAAAACATCTATTTTGGTGGACCCTTGTCAAATAGCAACTTATGGTATAATTAGACTTACAAGTTAAGTATGAAAATTAAAGAGGGGAAAGATTTGATATGATTAATGTTGATTTTTTTAAATGGGATGAAATAAATGATAAGGATTTATTATTTGCTGTAATAGTATCAAGATTTCAACACAAATGGATTTTAGCAAAGCATAAAGATAGAGAAACTTGGGAAATTCCAGGTGGTCATAGAGAAAAAGGGGAAAAAATAAATATTACAGCATCAAGAGAACTTCAAGAAGAAACAGGAGCAAAAGAATTTAAACTTACACCCATTTGTATTTATTCAGTAACAAAAGAAGATGGTGATAAAACAAAACACCCAGTATCAACATTCGGAGGTTTATATTTTGCAGAAGTAACAGAACTTGGAGATTTACCAAATCTTGAAATCGAAGAAATTAGATTTTTTAACAACTTGCCAAATGAGTTAACTTATCCAGAAATTCAGCCTTGTTTACTTGATAAAGTAATTAAATATATTAATAATCAGCATTAAAAAATATATTATCACCACTTGATAATACATGGTATATATGAGTTAGGAGCAAATGCTCCTATTTTTTAAACATATATTATTGTTAACAGATTTAATCTTAAACTAAAATTTAATATATCAAACTAATACAATAAAAAGTTGTACATGAAAATAAATATATGTTTTCGTGTACAACTTTTTAGGTGTCATAACTTTATAATTACGATACCTTGTTTTCATATATTAGTTATAAGGTCTGCAACAATATCAAAACTCAGAATCAAAAAACTAGTCATAAGACTAGCTTTTCATATTATATAAGCATCTGCAAAACCTTTATTTTTAGCCATTTGAACTTGATTTACAGCGTTGTTTTTATCTCTGATATGCACCAATACAAACCTTATACAAGATGTCGTTATTAACTTTTTCTAACCCAAATAACTCTATTAAATTATCTCTAATTATAGAAACTACTGCTTTAATACTTGCACTAACTTTTAAATCTTTTTCAGCTTCTATTATTTGATATAAAATCAACTTCAATTAAGCTAGCTGGCATAGTTGTGTTTTTCAAAACTGAAAGCGCCTTACTATATTTAACTCCCCTATTTCTAGAATTAAAAATCTTTGAAATATCCTCACAAACTCTCTTAGAAAAATTATTCATCTTAGTATTACCATTGCTGTACTGCCATATTTCAACTCCTCTAACACTCTTATCCGAAGCTGAATTGATATGAATAGACAAAAAATAATCTGCCTTAAAATCATTTGCTATCCTAGCTCTCTCACTCAATGATAAATACTTATTTTCTAGTCTTGTAAATTTAACTTCTATCTCACAATTTTTCAATAACTCATTTAACTCTTTTCCTATAGCTAAAACCACATCTGCTTCATGTGTTTTATTTTGTCCAACCGCTCCTGAGTCATTTCCTCCATGCCCTAAATCAATAACTAATCTTTTCATAAAATCCCCTTTCCACTTATTAATATTTTTTTATTAACAAATTCACTGTATTGCCTAACCACTTCATTTCCCCCACACATTACTCAAATCTATGTATAATTTAATTATAGAATTTGGAGGGATTTTATGGATAGAAAAGATATAAACGCACAATTTTTAAAAAATAAAATAGGAAAAAATAATTTTAAAATACTGCTAGATTACTTATTACATTTAAGCACACGAAAATAGCCTGTATATTAGCTTGTACAGGCTTTATTATTTATTTATTATAGTTTGTATTGAAAGCAAAGCTTTTAAGCTCTAAACCTTTAATCTCACCACTTGACCAACTATCATTTACTTTATCTTCTTTTTCATTCATACTAGTAGTTTTTTTACTGGATCTTGTGCTCTTGCTCTTAATTTTTTGAGTATTAATCTTTTTCTCATGAGCCTTTTCTTTCTTTGCTTGTTTTTGTTTATATTCTTCAAACTTTAAAACCCCAAAATTTTTAATCATAGCTTGCTCTGTAATAATCCAAGTTGTCCCTATTTTTTTAATATCCTCATCAATAACAAACTTACCACGAGCCACCTTTTTTCTTAAACAAGAAGCATCTATGCCATATATTTCTTCTATATCTAAAAACGTATACAACCCTTTAAAATTCCCAATTGCCATAACATTTCCCCCTTAAAACTTCTATGCTTTATATATTCTACATAACAAAATAAATCCATTTTTATTTTCACGCAAACGTGACAAATTAAGGCTTGATCATAAAAAATAATGTCACGTTTACGGGACATTACTTTTATATTTATTAGTTTTTAAATGTCCTGTTTGCGTGACATTTAGATATTTTAAATAAATCTAATTCTTTTTATAAAATACTTTCTTAAAAGCTAGATAGACCAGCATTTGATAACGGAGCAATGGTTTTATCCAATGCGAAATACCAAGTTAGAAACTTTATACCGACACCAAATAACTCTACTCATTTAGTAAATTAAAAATATAAACTTAAAAATATTTACACGATAAATTATCAAAAACGTGGAGGTCCATAAACTATTAATGGAAAAAAATCTAAAAACTAAACACACAGGGCATTGGGCGAAGGGGCAGTGAATGGCTATGCTCAAAAGCTACGAACACATGCGAGCGGATAATATACGAAGCAGACTTGATATGAAATATGATGTTTGCGAAGTATTTTAGTAGTGAGTAGTGTGAGTGCGTTGAGTATTAGTCAGAGGGGCATGGCCGAAGGCCAATCTTTCTGATAACCAATAAAACTAATTAGAAACCAACTTACTTAAAACCTAAATAAAACTTTAGATTTAAAAATGGTTTTGAGTTAGCGATTGAACGAAAATCCTTTTTAGCGCACTTTGCTAAAAAGATTGAAGAGAAAGCGCGGTGGCGAAGCCAAACTCCCAAAGTATCAATATTAGGTATAGCAACTATAATATCCATATAATCAACGAATTAAATTATATAAAAAAATTATTATTAAAGTCTCAAGTACCTCAAATCCAAAAGCTAAATCTAATCAAAAAACTTATAAATAACCAATGCACCAGGTCTTTAGTCTGGCATCACAGTTTATAGCGGTTCTTAGCTATTATCTGTGAGGTCAGACTCGACCCCAAAGCTTTTGACCCCAGCATATAAATAGAGATAGTTGAGGTAGGAGCGCTCTTTGCTCCTTCGTCAACTATCACCCTTTTTAAATAATCTTTAAATGTGTTTTTAGAGAATAGTATTTCTTAGCGATGCCCACGAAAATATCTGTTTTAGTGGACATATTAATATTTTAAATATGATATAATTTAAATATTATATTCGATTAATTTGATAATAGGGGGAGCATATGATTGATAATACTATTTATTTAATAGGTCAATTAATAAATACAATAGCTCAAATTGTATTATTTAGCAGTATTCCATTTTTATGGTATATTATTTCAAAAAGAAGTTTTAAGGGAGTATTTAAATATTTAGGGTTAAAAAATACTAATAAACAAAATTATTTTCAAGCTTTAAAAATAACTAGTTTAGCATATATTTTTTCATTCTCTATTATAGTTATCCTTAAGTTAATTCAAGGAGGAATGTCTTTAAATCCTTTAGACGGTTCATATGATAGAGGACTTATTATTTTTACTATATCTTTAGTTCTATTTGGCATAAAGGCTGGTCTTAGTGAAGAGATACTTTTTAGAGGATTTTTAGGAAAAAGGTTAATATGTAAGTTTGGATTTTTAAAAGGAAATTTATTGCAAACTGGAATTTTTATACTTCCTCATGTATTTACATTTGGAAAATCGCCTACTTTAGAAGTGATTTTTGGGCTTATAAACGCCGCTATTATAGGATATGTATTTGGATATATTATGGATAAGAAATCAAATGGAAGTATTTTGCCAATTATAATTTGTCATGGAGTTGTAAACATTACTTCATCAATTATAATAAATATTATATAAAAATAATCATATGTTAACCTATGATTATAAAAAATAGTACTTATTTAGTGTTCAAAAAAACATATGTTTTTCTGAACTCAAAATGTACTAAATAAATTACTTAATTTTATCTACCTTATCAAAATATATTGAAATCTCACCACACTTTGGACAAACACTAGCCTTTACCTTACCCTTTGTATTTGAAAAAACTCCACTTCCTTTTCCCAGCACTACTGATGCGTAAGCTGTGAAATTTTCAGTCTTTAACATATAATCTTCAATCATAACTTCATCACATCTTAAACACTTTCTCATACTATATCCCCCTCTTTTTAGTTTTTATAATAAAAATATAGTTCATCAAGATCTAAAAATCTATATTAGATTTTAATTTAACAGTTCTTTAAACAAGTTTTTAGAGATTAGTTAACTAGGCCAACTTGCGTTTTTCTCGAATTTTTTAATCAAAGTTAGTTGAAATCATTGATACTACTACGTTTAATTAAAACCTCAATTTTCTGTTTGAAACTTTTAATTTTAACCAGATATTTAGGTCTATATTTATTTAAAATAAATTATACCAAGGTCTAAAAATACAGTTTGTAGGCATTGTTTGACCTTGAATTTGATATATTTTAAGAGTCAATAATATCCTAACTTTATTGACCATTTGTTTATTTAGATATAAAAAAAGAATCTATCTTATTAAATTGATACATTCATTGGTATTACTAAGGTTGAATATAGTTTGATCAAAAATTTCGGAAAAAACGCAGGTTGGCCTATATGTATATGATATAATATTATAATATTATATCATATACATATAGGTGGGTAAATTATGAAAAAAGCTAAAAAATTCTTTGATAAACATAAAAAACTATCTTATTTAGGAAATTTTATTATAAGTTTATTAGGCATAACCATTTTTCCATATCTGTTTATGCCTAATTTTAAGGGTTTTATATTAGGTTTAATTTTAACCATAATAGTACTAAACATATTAGGATTAAGATGGGGACCATTATTATTTAAACCAAAAAATAATTAACGTCTTAATGTGAATATTGGGGGAGGACCATATCCGTCAATCTAAAAGGTAAGTAGTCCTAAAATTGCCGTTTAGGAACTAGTTATTATTTAAAATAAAAGTAATGCCCTTAAAATCCAAGTAAATGGATTTTAAGGGCATTTTTACTAGATACCTTTAAATAAGTTTTTAGGGATTAGTTATATTAAAACTAGTGTTTTCAACACCTGTAATATATAAATAAACAAAGAAAGGGCAAACTTAATTTTGTTAAGTTCGCCCTTTCTTTATTTTATTAACTTACAAAGCTATATCCTTAATTTTTTCATAAAAAATATTCCACAAAAATAATACTCAACTATATTTTAGGACTTAACACAACCCTCCTACTACAATGAAATTAATCAAAACAAAAGGAGGTACTAAAATGCCAGAATTAAAATTAGCTGATGATGTAGTAGAAATTAAAAACCAATCATCATTAAAAATCAAATATGACTGTGGTTTAGATGATAACCAAAAAGTAATAACAAAAACAAGAAGTTATTCAAATGTGAAAGCTGGTGCAAAACCACTTGATGTATTCAACGTAGCTGAGACATTAATATCACTTCAAAAACACGACAAGTTATCAGTAATGAAACAAGATAACACAGAATTAGCTTTATAAAAAAACAAAGGAGGAATAAAAAATGGAAAACTTAGAAACTAAACTTTTAATGACATTCTCAACAGACTTTGGAAAAAAGGTCAGCTTATTTGTAACAGATCCAAGACAAGACTTAACAGAAGCAGAAATAAAAGCTGCAATGGATATAATAGTTCAAAAGAATATATTTGCACCAGGTGGAGAAGATTTAAAAACTCCAATAGAAGCAAAACTAGTTCAAACAGAAACTACAGAATATGACCTTGCAGTTGCGTAACACATGGAACACTTAAGAAATGTCCCTCTAAGCGCCGGAGGGGCTTTCTTAGCATATTTATAGGTTAATAGGAGGAATAAGTCAATGGAATTAGATTTAATGCAACTCGTGGCTAATTTGGGGTTTCCAGCAATAGTTACAATGTATCTATTGGTACGTATCGAAGGGAAACTAGATGGCCTAAGTTCAAGTATCAACTCTTTAAGCTCAAATATTAATGAATTAAATAATAAAAAGTAAAAAGCCGCCTACCCATAATTTGGATAAGTGGCTTTTTATTTAAAAAACTAGAACTCACTGAAAAACCATAATACCTTTTTAAATCAACATCTGTCAATTAAGTATTAAGCACTTTTTTTCTGTTTATTTATAATAGATCTTATATAACTTTCAGACATATTGTATTTAATAGCTAGTTCTTTATGGTTAAAACCATTATACTCAGCCATAATTTCTCTGTCACGAACCCCTTTATATATCATCTTTTCCGTAGGAAAATACACAGATGTCCCTCCAAATTCTTTGAATAATAACTTAGCTCTCTCTATTCCAAGCTCTTGTGCTATATTTTCAAATTGTGGAGGTAAGTCACTTAGTTTTAATTTCATATAAAACACCTCCTATAAACTTATTTATAGTTGATATTCTACAAATATTATATTTAACCTACTAAAATACTTAATTTTTAATAATATTTTCTAATTCTATATCATTGAATCTTCTAACAGTAATTTTTTTTGATCATTTTCTAATAAATTCTTATCTTGATTTAAAGAGATAGTATCGCCATAACTTAAGGCCATATTTTCAATGATACCACTTGTTATTTGACCTGTTTGCTCTATAGTTTTTTCCTTTGACTTTAAAAATCCAGCTATAATTTGATTTTGTCTAGATGAAACTCCTTCTAGTTGCTTAAACATAATCTCTGTTTGTATAGCTGCATCTTTTTCAATCATATTTTTATACATATTGTAAGAATCCGAACCCTTCTCAAAGCCTTCCATAATTCCTAAAAGCATTGGGAACTTATTAGCTTGATAATCTAAATTATCAGCTTTTATCTTATCTGCTAATTCCCCATAGAACCTTTCTATATCTTTATTTAAAGCTAAAGACCCTTTTTCTATTATTTCTAATCTTTTTTCAGTTATTTCATCTAACTTACTTTGCATAGCTACTATTGTTTGAGCTATACAACTTAAACCTCTAGCCTTGGCTTCCTCATGAGCTAATTTAAAATAATATTCTTTTTCTAAAACATCTAACTTAACATCTCTTATTAAATTTATTTTTTCTTGCTCCATGTGGACTAAGTTTATTTTTAAATCTCTTTCTATCTCTGCTATTTTAACTTTATCTGGTTCATACGTAGTAGTTGTTGAACTCCTACTTCCTCCTACACTACTTTTTCCACCAAATAAACCACCTATAAATCCACCTATTTTTCCTAGTAATCCCATGCTTTCTGTACTCCTTATTGTATTACAATCCTTATTAAGTATCGTATTGAATATTTTGTCTATTTGAACACTTCTAAATCTACCTAAAGTACATACATTTGAAAAATGTTCACAGTTATTAAATATTAAATTATATCCATTATCACCTATACAACATCGTGCATATTGGACTATATGCTCCGCTGGATATAAATCTTTTATTTCTTCTTCCGTATATTCCTTAACCTCTAATATTCCATCTTTCAAGAACACATCTAAATTAGTTGTAATAACTTCATTTTTTGACCAATCTAATATATTATCATTGTCTTGTCCTGTAAAGTGAATAACTTCATCATGAGATACATATATCCCATGATGATTATAAATACCTCTATTAACTCTTATATGATCACCTTTTGATGGTTCTTTCTCTGCCCATATTTCATTAGGTGTTTGAACTACTAAATTTGGATATTTTGGTACTACACTCATATTAATCCCCTTAAGCCATTAATTCTTTTCTCATCTTATACATCAATGAGTTAAATTGCTTTTCTCTATTAGACTTTTCTTCACTATATAATTGTGCATCTGATATATAGTTTTCAATATTTCTTCTTTTTAAATCTGCAAATTGATTTAATATTGTTTCAGATATTTTATTAAAATCCTTATCCTTTACAAAATATAATACTTCATTTACTTGTAAATCAATTATTGACTCTGCCCATTTAAGTAAAAATATTCTATCTTCAACGCTATCTAACTTAAATATAATATCTTGTAGTCTATTTTGGAATTTAACAGTTATTTTATATAGGTCACTTTCTACTTCAAGCTTTTCTTGAATATCTCCACCTGATACAAATGCATATTTTTGATGTATATTTTTTCTTTCATTCTTATAGAAATCATCTAAATCGTTATTGTATTGTTCTAATATGCTTATAACTTCTTCAATCATATATTTTGATTCATTTTCATCTTGAATAACTGATACAATAGATTTTTTGATACCTTGTTTGATTAATTCTGTAAAACTTTCTTCTATTGTATATTTTTTATTTCTCCAGTCTTTATACCAAGACATATACATATCTTCTTCTATTCCATCATCTTCACTTAAAGATTTTAAATCTTCTTTATCTTTAGTTTTAAATACTTTGTAATTTTCACTCCATTTAGACTCTGCATTGATTACATTTATTACAAAATCTTTATTAGCTTCAAAATATTCTACTTTAACTAAAGCATTTTTTATTATATTCGCAGTATTTTCTGCTATAAAATTAAAACTAGCTCTTTTTTCTTCTTTTAGCTCTGCTAGTAATAGTATTGAATTTTCATTGTCATTTATTTCTTCAATTCTTGATTCTAGCTTATCTGCCTGACTTTTTACTGATAGTAGTTTAGTTTTAATACTACTCATTCCTAGGTCGATATTTTTTCTTAAAAATGCTTGTCTATTTTTTAAAAGTGTATTTTCTTCTTCATCTAACTTTAGATTATCTTCATACTTTTTAGATAGTTTAAGTCCACATACATTGAATTCTCTTATAATATCCCACTTTATTTCTTCAAAGTATTGTAATTTTGATATTAAGTCATCTATCCAACGTTGTATTGCTTCATAATATTTTATTATTGATGAATCTATTAAATTAATATCGTAGTTTATAAGTATTAAATTATAATCAAATGTTGATGATAACAACACTTCTGTTTGAAGCTCCTCTATTTTTGATTGAATTTCATTTAATTTATTTAAAAGAATAGGTTTTTCTTTATAAATACTTCTATAAAGTATAGTAATCTCTTCATCTTTAAATATTGGTTCTAAGTTGTTATTAGTAAGTAAACTTAAAAACATTTGCAACTTTTCTTTCTTGGTATACACTTTATTATACTCATTTATATTAGATTCATATTTATCATTTGAAAAATTATAACTACAAGCTATTATTCCTCCATAACAATACTCAGAACAAATATTATTACTATTTATAACTTTTAATTTTTCAGGATAACTCTTTTCAAAAGTATACCAATACTTTGAACTCTCAAGATGTTTTTTCGATGGAAAATCATAATCATTTATTAAACTATGTAAATAATCTCTTTCAATAAAGTTCCATTTTTTACATCCTTCTAATTTTAAATGTCCAACAATTTTTCTAGCCACTTCATTATCATAGTAATTTCCATTATTATCTTTATATTTAAAGTAATCTAGATTTGTTATAATTGCCCCTGTTTTTTTATCCATAATAATCTCAGGTTTATTTTTAAATAAATAATATCTTTGTTTATCTATTGCCTCTAATATTCTATCTATTCCATCGCTAGCAAGTAGATTAATTTCACTATTTAGTGAAACCAATCTACTTGCTATATTCTCTAAATCATTTTTCACCTTACTTTGCTTAGATAAAAGCTCTGACTTTTCATTATTTAAATCTAATACTTTCTTTACATTAACAACATTATCTATACCTTCACAATTTTCCTGTATTATTGTTATTTGTTTTAATAAATCCTCTTTTAATGATGTTAATTCTCCTAATGTTTTTTCTTCACAATTCATTTTACTCTCTCCTAAATAAAAAATAATCCCTTAAACAAACCAAATTTTAATTTTATATCTATTCTAAAATAGAATTTTTCAACTCTTTTATCTGTTTTGTAGATTCATAACTATCAATTAGTAAAAAAGATTCTAAATCAGTTACCTCACTACCTAGAATCTCTACATAAAGTAAATTATTCAATGGGCTTTGCTTTATATCATCAATTTTACCTGTAAGAACATCTAATATTAAAGTTAATATCATATCAATTGTAACGCCATTTGCTCTTAATAACTTCCCATGTGCTATTCTAACCAAAGTCATATCATTATCCTCAAATAATAATACACACTTATCTAAATCAGCTAAAATTTTAGTCTTATTAATCAAAGTGTAACCATTATCAGATAATGTCTTAAGAAAATCATGTATAAACTCTCTATCTCTAGGATAAATACACTCTCCATTTATGCTAGAGATTAAAATTTTATCACCTTTCATAGCCCTTACATTCATAAGTATACTCTCCATTATTATTAACTTATTTTCTATACTTTGAAAAATCAATAACTTCCGCTAAGACCTTTTTTTCTTCTACAACAATTCTTTCTAAAGTCTGTTTATCTAAATAAGTATGAACTCCATCTTCTTCTATATCTGGTAATGCATACTCCATATAATCAACCCATAGTTCTTCATTACTTAGCTTAGTATTGTAATACTTAAAATAATAAGTAATGCTTCCACTAATCTTTAACCACAGTTTTTTATCATCCATAAAAACCTCCTAAAAACAGTATCTAAAACATAAAAGCGAAACAGTACTAAAGTACCCCAATACTAAGAGGACGTTTCATTAAACTTTTTTTCTTTAATTTCTTTTATAATTTGAGATACTCTTCCCTTTGTTAATCCCAATTCTTTAACTATTTGTACTTGTTTATATCCTTTTTCATATAGCTCTTTTACTGCATTAATATTATCTAATCTATCTTGTTCCCTTTTAGTTAATCCATTTTCATTTCTTCTTTTAGCTTTTTTCTTTTCTTTTTGTTCCTCTGCACTTCTTCTATATTTTTCTTTGCCAGATATAATCGTTATTAGATGTTCCTGCTCTTGTAAAGATATATCTAATATCTCAATTAATTTTGTATTAGTATATTTGTATAATTTATTTTCATAGGCTCTTGTAGCCGACTTAGTATCTCTGATAACTTCATTCTCTGGTAATGGCTTTTTAAACATATCATTTAACTCTAGTGCTCTTCTTA
The DNA here is from genome assembly GCA_000686145.1 of Peptostreptococcaceae bacterium VA2. Taxonomy (GTDB): domain Bacteria; phylum Bacillota; class Clostridia; order Peptostreptococcales; family Peptostreptococcaceae; genus Romboutsia_D. The sequence continues at coordinate 20,093 of JMMB01000001.1, forward strand.
AAGCTTCCTCTGCATCTTCTGTAAAGCAGGCTGAGTAATACCTATATAAAAACAATATAACTTCTCTATGCCCTTCTACATCATAATTTCTAAGTTCACAAACCTTAGTTATATCAATTACTCTTGCATGATAAAGACTATATTCAGTAAAAAGGCTCACCATTTTTTTAGGTCTACCCTTTGACTTCTTCTTTTTATTTATCTCCGGTAAATATTCCTCTTGTATTTCTTTTAATGAATACTCATAATCATATGCATCCAAAATCTCAACACAAGTTCCACTCTTTGAATTCATAGTACCAACTATCCTTAAAACTCTAGTTGGATCAAGTGCATTTGCATCTGCTCCAAATTGTTTTAAAGAATTAAATAAATATCTTTGTACCGCATACCATAAAGGTAGCGCCATACTTGGAACTGGTTTTATTAAAATAACATAATAAAGTCCACGCCCACTATCTATTAAATAATTAGGTCTTGGTATTTTAGATCCATATAAGTCATGTTCTAAAAAATATTGAACTGCATCTTTAGTATATTTTGAGTTGTAGCAATCTATATCAATATAAACAGCTCTAAGCTCCTTTATATTCTCAATTCTTCTTTGTGGTCTATAAAATGTATTTTGAGATACATAAGTATTTATATTACTTATAATTTCATCACTTCTTTGTAGTAAATCATCTTTTTTATAGTGCCATTGGCTATAGTCAGGATTTTTCTTAGCAATAGTTATATATCCTTCGCTGTCTTTATGTAAATTTGTTAAATGTTTCCTTGATTCATCTATGTTAACTTCATCATTTTCCTTTAATTTAAATGCTTGCATTAAAAAAACTCCCCCTATTTCCGATAATGCACCTAAAAAAGATAAGAGAAGTTGTTTATATATATTGTCACTTCTTTAGCCATGTGATAAAATAGCTATATAAAACAAAACTATATAAAAACTCTCTATTAAGATTCTCTTATCTTTTTAGGGTTAATGTTAAAAGTTAGGATTTCTGTTTGGCGACGGGTTTCCTGACTTTTTTTATTATCCGATTAATATAGGTAAATTGTAACATAAAATTACTTTTTAGTACATACAAAGCGACACAGCACTAAGAGAACATTTAAGTTGACATCCTTTATGCCTCTAAAGACTTTAATAGCTTATTTATTGCTTGTCTAATTACACCCACTTTAATTTCTATTTATTATTATAAAATAGTATCAAGATTAAAGTCATCCATACTAATTTGGATGCTATCTTTCTTAACTTTTAGAGTGTTTTTAATTTTCAGAAAATTTATTTACTTTCGAATTATTATTTACTTTATTCCACATATATTTTGATACTATCGGCTCTATGTTGAAGTTAATCTCATTCTTTTCTTTTTTGCTATGATACTCAAATACTCCAATATAGTTTTTGTTTTTTAATATATAATCTACCTTCTGCTTTGAAAATACATACTTAGTTCCTATCTTAGCTAATGAAACGCCCTTAGACCTTAATTTAAATATATCTTTTACTATTTTAGCTTCGTCTTCATCAATTTCAAATTTACCATGTTTATTTACTTTATATCCTAATGATGGCTTACCACCAACCCATTTATTTTCATTAAGTCTTGCTATTCTACCATTGCGAGTTCTTTCATTTATAATAGCTCTTTCAAACTCTGCAAAGCTTCCTAGCATCTGTAAGAACAACATCCCTTGTGGTGTTGAGGTATCAAACATTTCTGTAACGCTTACTAAAGCAACCTCATGCTCTTGCAGTTCATAGATCATAGTCAATAGATTATATAGACTCCTATCATTCTATAACGGTATCGTAAGCAAAATGCGGATTTTTAACGGTAAAGAAATTTATTGTAGTATTTTTAATATTTTAACAACACTAAGTGCTTTTAAAGTACAATACTTTTTACAAGTTTCAAATTTAATTATCAATCTGACACAAGTCATATGGCTCACTTCAAAAGCTTGATTTTACTTGTATTTATAAATATTTCAATAGAGTCTACTTTATCGCAACATTGCTTAGCGTTATAAATCCGCATAATCTGACGATACCCAATATAGTATTACCTAGCTCTTTATTTTAGTTATTACTTATTGTTTTTAAAATTACATCTATAGGATTTTCCCAAACTTCTACATTAATATCTGGCATTAAAACAGTTTCATTGTCTCTAGATGCATCAGGTCTTAACCATTTTTTATATGAAATTTGGATCTCTAGTCCTGAATTTTCTAATTTAGGCCTTAATCCATCTCCAAATGAAGATGGTCTATTACTACTTGGCTTTCCTACTATTGTTCCTAAATTCCCATCCTTAACCCATGTGGCTATCCATTGGGCTGAACTAAATGTGTTTTCATTAGTTATAATAAATAAGTTTATATCTTCATTTTTTACCACACTATTGTTTCTTTCAAAAGTATCATAACCATCTTTTTTTAAATTTGGATATATTGATTGTGCTAAAGGTGAATATCTCACAATACTTCCAAAATTTCCATGCTTAAATTTAAGTGCATTAAGTATCATACTACCCGCTTCTGACGTTCCTCCACCATTATCTCTAACATCTATTATTACATTTTCTAAGTCTTTATTTATTTTTTTGTTTATATGTTCTATGACTTGATATAATTGTTCATTTACTTCACAAGTACCTAACTTAATATACATTGTTTGATTATCAATCATATTACTTAAAATTTTATTTTTGTGGTCTGAGTGTTTTTTATTTTTTATAAATGTTATTTTTTCTTTTGTTTCTTTATATCCATCTTTTATAGTTATTATTATATCTTTTGAACAATCAACACCTGCACTCATTAATACTAATTTATACTTTGATATTTCTGATCGATTTAAACTATTGCCAACAAAGTTTTCGGATGCAGAGATTCTATCTACTTCATCTATAATTTTATGTATTTTTATATTATTTATTTTTGTAACAGTTTTTTTTGTAGGTTTGTTGTTTTCATCAAAAATTACTAATTCATCATTTGTATATTTCCAATTAATATCTAAGTACATTGATGGTATCCATAATACACCTGTATGTCCATCTTCTATTGAAGATAAATATTTGCTTAATGCTAATTGAAATTCACCTACTGTCATACATCTATTAGTTTCCTTTATAAATTGTCTTTTTATCTTTATATACTTTTTAGGATATTTATCTAAGAAAATTGGGTGTACACCCTCCATAGACTTTATCGCTTTATCCCTATCCTCTTTTATATCTCTTTTATTAACTTCCCTATCTAACTTATATTCATTTGTATATAAATGTCTATCGTAACAATTACTAAGCTTATTTAGATTATATATAACTATGCAAAATATTAATATTAAGAAAATTCTATACATAGTAGCACGTTTTTTCATGTATTATCCTCCATTTATATATTTAAAGTAAAATATCTCTTACTAAAATTATATATGCATTTTTAATATATATAATTTTATTTATGTATATTTTCTAAATTTTTATAATATTAATTATTATCATTCTATTTCATCATAAAATAATTCTATATCTAGGAGGTGTTCTTATGGAAATAATAAAAAAATCTGAAGGTATATCACCATATGTAATTGAATGTGGACCTAATGGTAGATGTGATAGTCAATGTTCTTGCAGGACTGCTTGTGTAAATAAATGTAAGGGACAGCAATGTGGTGTTCAAGTGTGTGTAGGACCACTTGGAAGAGTTTCATAAAAAATTATATATAAGTATAAAAGATGTATAATGATTTAAATCATTATACATCTAAATTTACATATGGAGGAATAATTAATGTATAAGAAATCATTTTATAATTTAGAGGTTGAAAACTTTGAAGATAATAACGTACTAATGTATAATTCATTATCTAATGCTATAGGTATAATGAATTGTGATGGTAAAAGGCTATATGATGATATAGAAAACATTGAAGTAAATAATATTACTAATGAAAAAGATAAAGAAATCTTACAAACATTAATCAATAATGGATTTATTATTGATAAAAATATCGATGAATTTAAATTATATAAAACAGCAGGTCTTCTTGGAAGATTTAATTCTCCTTTTTTTGGTATAACGATTGCAACTACTCTTGATTGTAACATGGCATGTCCTTATTGCTATGAAGAACATAAAAAAATATATATGTCTAAAGATGTTGCTGACGGTATTGTTAAGTTTATTGAAAATAGATTTAACAATGTTAAAACTGACCATCTTGATATCACATGGTATGGTGGCGAACCTCTCTTGAATTTAGATATAATAACGTATTTATCAGAAAAAGTTATTAAACTTTGTGAAAAAGAAAATGTTTTATATAATTCATTTATTGTAACAAATGGGGTATTGTTAAGTGAGTCAGTTTCTAAAACATTAAGTGAATGTAAAATTTATGGCGCTCAAATAACAATTGATGGACCTAAAGATATAAATGACAAAAGAAGATTATTACTAGATGGTTCAAGTAGTTTTGATATTATATCTAATAATATAGCTAATGCAAAAAATTATTTAGATATAAATATAAGATGTAATATTGATAAGTCAAATGTTGATAGTGTTGACTACTTAAGTGACTATTTTAAAGAATTAGGGGTAACTATGTATGTGGCTCCGGTTGATAAATTAACTGATGTTTGCAATGCTAAAATTGATGATTGTTTTTCTTCATATGAATTTAAAGACATTGAAATGGGCGTTTTTAAGAAAGAACTTAATGAGTCTGGGCAGTTTTTAGATTTTGCAATGCCTTCTGTTAAAGCTTTAGGTTGTGGAGCTATTAGTAATAATGCTTATGTTATAGACCCTGAAGGTAATTTATTAAAATGTTGGAATCATGTTGGTAATAATGAAAAAATAATAGGTACAGTTGAAACAGGAGAAATTTTTAATGGAGTTAATATTGAATGGCTTTCCTTAGATATCCACGAAAAATGCACAAATTGTAAGTTATTACCTTCATGTGGTGGTGGATGCCCTGACATAACTATAAATACAGGGACACCTAAATGTAGCTATAGAAAATTTAATTCTAACGATAAAATAAAGTTAATATACGAAAAATATATGCAACTAAAAAATAATCCTCTAGATGAATAACATGTATAATATACTAAAATCCATAATTTTAAAATATAAATTATACTTATATATATTTATTATATTTAATCTTTGTGTTTCATCTTTAAGTATTATATCTCCCTACCTAAATGGAAAGTATCTTGATATTCTTACAACAAATTTATCATTAAATAATATATATTTGTTTATATGTATCTATTTAATAATTAAACTTATTAATGTGTTTCTTTCTTATTTTGTAGGTATTCTTACTCTAAAATTAAAATCAAAAATATCTTTTAATATTACCTCATATTTTATTGATTATTTTTATAATGTTCCTTTAAAATTTTTTCAAAATTATGATCCTGTATATATTAGCCAAAGAATAAATTCAGATTCAAGTAATTTAACTGAATTCGTCATATCAGATATTTATCAAATTTTTATATCTTTTTTTAATGTCATAGTAGTATCAGGTGCAATAATATACATAGATTATAAAATTTTTTTAATACTATGTATATCTATGATTTTTTATATTATCATTTATAAACTGTTTAAAAATAAAATTAATAAAAGTTCATTAAATTATTTTGAATCTCAAAATAATTATAGTGCAATAATAAATGAGCCATTTAAATTCTCCAAAACAATTAAAATAAATAGTCTTGAGAATATTTTTACACTTCGTTTAAATAATGGTTTTAATTCTTTTTTAAAATCTCTATTGCATTATGGTAAAGTAACATATTTATATAACAGCTTAGAACAACTAATAGAAACTATATTTACTTCAGCTTTATTATTTATATGTGCTTTACAAGTTTTAAATAAAAATATGTCAATAGGCCAAGTTACAATAATTCTTAACTATTTTGCCTTAATATTAAGTAGTTTAGCCTATATTCTAAACTTCGGAAAAAGGTATCAAGAATATAAAGTTTGCTGTGATAGATTTGAGGAATTGTTAAGTATAGATCAAGAATCTCAAGGAACTGAAATAATAGATAAAATAAATAAAATAACTTTGCAAAATTTTACCTATTTAGAGGGAGATAGTGTAGTAATCAATAACTTAAATTATTCATTTGAATCCGGAAATATTTACACAATTTTTGGAGCAAACGGATGTGGAAAATCTACATTGCTTTATTTAATATCTAGAATTATTAATAATGATTCTGGGAATCTGTATTTTAATAATACAAATTCCGATTTAATAGACTTTAATCATCTCAGAAAACATCATATATCTTTCTTAGAACAAGAACCAAATTTAATAAAAGATACTTTCTATAACAATATTACTTATAATATTGAAAATACTACTTCACTTGAGCAATATATAGATTTATTTAACTTAGATATTTGCTTTAATAAATTTGAAAATGGAATTAACTCTATGCTTTCTGATAATATAGAAAATTTATCTGGCGGAGAAAAACAAAAAATAGGTTTAGTCAAAACATTTTTGAAAAATTCTAACTTAGTAATTCTTGATGAGCCCACATCAGCACTTGATTCTAATAGTTGTGAAATTTTGAAAAAGTTATTAGTTAATATAAAGAAAGACAAAATTATTATAGTAGTAACTCATGATAAAAATTTACTTGATATAAGTGATTTTATACTAGAGTTTAAAAATAATAAAATATACTCTTGTTAATAACTAAAAGGATGTTCTAATTTTATGGAAATAATAAAGAAATCTGAAGGTATATCTCCATATATAATTGAATGTGGCCCTAACGGTAGATGTGATGGGCAATGTTCTTCTAAATCATCACAATGTACTTGTAAAACTGATGATAATTGCCGTATGCTTGTACAGTTCCCAAAATTGTAATAATCTAAAAAAATAAAAATAGAGAATTAAGTTATAAAACTTAATTCTCTATTTTTATTTTTTTAGATTAATTTTATTCCAAATATACTTTGATACTATTGGTTCAATTTCAATTGATATATTATTTTTTTCTTTCTTTCCAGTATACTCAAAATTTCCAATATAATTTTTATTTTTCAAAATATAATCAACCTTTTGTTTTGAAAAACCATACTTAGTTCCTATCTTAGCTAATGAAACGCCTTTAGACCTTAATTTAAATATATCCTTAACTATTTTAGCTTCATCTTCATCAACTTCAAATTTACCGTGTTTATTTACTTTATATCCTAGTGATGGCTTACCACCAACCCATTTATTTTCACTAAGTCTTGCTATTCTTCCATTTCGAGTTCGCTCATTTATAATAGCTCTTTCAAACTCTGCAAAGCTTCCTAGCATCTGTAAGAACAACATACCTTGTGGTGTTGAAGTATCAAACATTTCTGTAACGCTTACTAAAGCAACATCATGCTCCTGCAGTTCATAGATCATGGCTAGTAAATTGTACAAACTTCGATGTATCCTGTCGTTTTTATAAACTATAATCATATCTATATTGTTTTCTTTTACGAAATTTATCATCTTATCATATTCTGGTCTATCTGTTGATTTACCTGAAACTGCTTTATCTATAAACATTTTATCTATCGCTATATCGTGAAGCTTAGCATACATTTTTATTTTATCTTCTTGGCCCTTTAGTGAAGTATTATCTACTTGCATTAAAGTTGAAATTCTACAATACCCTACTGCTCTTTTTTTCATGTCATCCTCCAAATGTATTTTATATAATATCCTTATGTATTCCTAAGGATACCGAGATACGTGTAAAAACCGGCCACATCTTCTGTATATATGTTGGTATTACTAGATTTCACGCTTGATTTTTTTAAAAATTATACCTTTTATCTAACCTGCGTTTTTTACGAAAAAAAGCACCAAAGTTGCTTCAATCTCTGTAAAATCAATAGCTTAGCCATTTTTTTTAATATATCGCTATAGTAGCCTCAGGAAAATGCGAATTTACAACGTTAAGGCGATTTTGCCCGCTTATTCCAATGGATTGGTGAGTTTCTAAGAATATCTATATGGGTCCAGGACGAAATACAAGACTACACACCTGTCGGTACAAATATTAAAAAGTACCGCTATACTAAAACGGTACTTTAAATTTTCTATATTTTTTTATATCTTTGAGTTCCTCCATTATCAGGAAGTGCCTCTACCGATAATACATTTAAATCTACAACTTTCTTGAAGCTTTTCCCTAAACTATACGTTTTATTTAAACTTTGTAAATTTGACCATTCTTTACTTGTAAATAACTCTTCTAATATAAATTGCTGATTACCTGCTAACGTTTCTAATCTTCCAATTGCTCTACTTAATAAATCCATCTATTACACCTCTTTATATAAATTTAATATTAAATATTTTCAAATACTTTAAGTTTATTTTAATTTATTCAACTTCATCAAAGAATATAGTTTTTATAAACTCTCCAATTCTTGCTGATTCTGATTTTTTTAAATCTTTAGGTATTTCTATTTTTACATTTACATCTGGTCTTATTGGATATTCTACTGTTATAAACTCTTTTTCATCTAATTTATCTTCTAAAATTTCTCCAAGTGCTATTTGGATATCTTTATATCTATGAGTTAATTCAACACATGCTCTTGGTGATTTTAATGAACTTCTTAAATCTAATGTCAAATCATTTCTTAAAACTGGATCACAAATCCATTTAACACCTCTTTGATGAGGATATCCTGTCCCTGTAGCTTTAGTTTTATCATATATATATTCTGTAACTATTTCTCCTATATAAACAATCTCTTCATCAGGTACAACTACATAATCTCCTATGCTCATTCTATTTACAATAATATCTAATGTTGCTTTATCGCTAGACATTGATCTAGAACTTTTATATTCATATGTATTATTAAGTATTTCTCCAATATCCTTTATATCTTTTCCTGATAAATCGTCTACATCATCCCATCCAGCACCTATTAAGTTATCTAATTTAAATTCTTTCATTTTATTTATGTTATTTGGTAATGGCCTAAACATCCATGCTCTTTTCATATTTATACCCCTTTCAGTATTATCTTTTATCTAAATAATATCAACATTTATAAAGTAAGTCAACAGAAAATTATAGATAACTTGTAGTTATCTATAATTTTCTATTATTTTATTAATCATATTTTGATTGTTCTTATGATATAAATCCAATGAAAAGGTCAAGTTTGTCGGCTCAAACTTGACTAAATCGAATCAAAAATATATTGTAACTTTAGTAGTTACAATATATTCAAATCATTTTACCATACTTATTTTTCATATTAATTATTATATATATTAATTATATTATCAAACTTTGTCGAATTTAAATATATATTTAATATCATTATTAAGATTTACTCTTCGAAGAATTTAATACTTCATTATGAATATCATTTATAATATCTAATCTTAATTTATTGAATTTACTCCTATATCCATATTTATCTTCTTTTACTTGACATGTTTTATCACTAATACGAAGTACATCTAATTCTGATATTTGATAAACTACTTCAATTGACAAATCTCTAAAATGAATAAAATCAAGTATATTACTACATTCATTTCCTGTACTTAATACTCTTAACCATTTAATTATCCATTCTCTATCAGAACCTTTTATATAATATACATGATTATACCAATTTTCATCGTACACTAGTCCACTATAATTTCCTCGTATATAAATATAACACCTCTCTTTAAATTTTTCTAAAGATCTCTTATCCTCATAATCTCCATTTACTTTGCATTTTAATAAGTTAAGATTTGTGTTAAATATTAACTTAAAACTCTCTAGAATATCTTCTGGTTTGTTCAAATATCTATTCGGTTTTATCATAAATGTTTTAGTATAATCATCAACAATTTTTTCTATAACGCTATCCGTTTCTTTAATACAACTATTTAATAAATAATATAACATTTGTAGTGCATACTCTCTATCATCTTTTTTCTTACCTTTAGCTTCCATTCTAATTAATTGATATGCACCCATAAAGCTTATAATTGGTGCTATCGTAGTTGCCAATGCTAATAATATTTCAGCATCTCTTATTCTTACATTATCCCAACCTAAAGCACCTATTCCAATCATATATGATATCATAATTGATATCCCCACTAATATTATCCATTTATTGACTTTATTTTTTTTTTCTTGTTTATTATTAAATAATATTAATCCAGCACCTATTGCAATTCCTACTATTATACAAAATATACTTAGTCCAATAATATTTTCACCAGTAAATATATTATAAAAAAATCTATACAATTTATCACTTAATACAAAAAATCCTTCTCGCATTTTGTCCACGCTTTATCTCTCCCTGCTAAAATCTCTCTCTCTCTCGTATTTCATTAAAGTTAAATATTTGAATAAAAAAGGAAATAATCATTGCCCTTTTTCTTGCTTTCTAAGAGCCGAATAAACTCTATCTACAATAAATTCCATCAACATACCGCTTAACTGTTCCTCTGTAAGTAATTTTTCAAAGAAAGATTGATTACTCTCTAAATCATCTCTAAGCTAATTTTATACTTATATTTATTTCATCTTACTTTCAACATCAATTGCTTTAACTAAAAACTTTAAGATAATCTTTAGTATGGTCTTAAAAATGTATTTGCTGATCTTTTATAACCTTTTTGAACTCTAAATATAAGTTCTTTTTCTTCTAGTTCTTTAAACCATCTTGAAATAGTTCTTTTATCACAATTAAAATACTCTGCTATACGCTCAGAACTATGCCAGCTTTCCCCTGTGTCATTCTTCGAATGTATACCAAGGTATATGTATAATTTTAAAGCATTGCCACTTAATTCTTTTAATGCTCCTTTTTCTAAAAAATCGTTGTATATTGGAAAAAATCCATTTTTATTACTTATGTTTGCTGTCTTCCATTCTCTAAACTCATCTCTAGATTTTTGCATTAATGGTTCTGCTTGTTCTGATGTCATCGGTGATTTTTTCTCCATAATATCCTCCTTAACTACAAAATTAAAATTTATTGTATTCTATATAGTTATATACAATATAACTATATAGAATTATACGAATAAAAGCAAGACAGTTTTTGTATTAAAAATCATAAAAAGGTAGACACATTTTGTTATAGTTAATACATTACTTGACTTATTTAAAAAAATTAATTATTATATATTTATATCAAATTATGTAATATTATTGCATAATAATTTTGTAGTATAGGGGTGATTGCTATGGGAATAGATACAGATCCTCTTATCTTAGCTGCTAAAAGTTATGAAAAGTTAATTAATAAGAATTTCGACATAACTATAGATACTAAAGATGGGAATACAAAGACTATTCAGGTTCATTTCAAAAAAGATAATTTTTATCATCTAATTGGATTTCACTATTTAAAAGATTTACCACAACTTAATACTAGACATAATAAAAAGAATAAGATTTTTAATAATGTACTACAAGGTACTATTACATATAATTCATTAAAGAGTAGTTCTCATTTTGATAATAAAATAGATGATAGAGTTAACTATTTTCATAATATAGATAAATTACTATTTGAGAAGGTTATCTTAGACTTTGATGCATGTAACGTAAGTCTTAAAACTAATTTAAAATGCGATTATATGTTTTTTAAGAATAAGAATGGAAAGTACATGCATCTAAGTTTAGCTCAAGATAAAAATCATTATCCAGAGAGCTTTTTTGTTAGAGATGATAGTGCATACATCAAAGATCAAGATATATTTGATATAGTTTTAATCAAAGAAGTTGAGAAAAATAAGTCTAAAAAATCAAAAAAAGCATCCAACATAAGTTAGATGCTTCTATAGTTAATTAGAATATATTTTTTATTCGAAGTTAAAAAACTTCTAGTCAGAAACGGCTGAATATAGAAACCGTTAATAAAATCTCAGCACTTCACTTCTCTGACAAAGCAAGCACCTCATAGATTAATATAACATATTGAGTTATATGTTATATTTTTATTATATACAAATTCTATGTGTTTGTATACACATTTTTGAACATTTATGTGTAATTTAATAGACATATACCTTACATTATAGACATTTTATATGTATTTATTTTATATTCTCATAAAAATCAATATATTGATTTAGTATATAGTTAAGTAACTCTTGCTGAGTTACTCCACTATCTTTTAGATCTTCTGCTATTCTTTCAAATCCTTTTTGAACTTCTACATCTAATTTTAATGTTTTAGCTCTATAGTCTCTTTTTCCTTGTTTAAAATTATATATTTCTTTTACTATATCTTGTTTCGTCTCCATATTACTTTCAGTAATATCTTTGTAATATTCATTTTGACCATCTAATAAATTCTTAATTCTTTCTACGTTATCCATTAGATATGTTAGACTATTTTTTTGATTAGAAGTTATCTCTAAGTTAGTTGTAATATTATTTATTACTGGAATATTACTTTCATTCCTCGGGGTACTTTTCATATTACTTTCTGTAATATTACTGTAATATTTCTTTTGTTCCCCCGCTTGTACATCAACATTTTCAAGCATGTACTGCTTTTTACTCTGGCTATATTTGTATCCAGCCTTACCAAAATTTTTACTAATAGTCTTTCTCGATATTTCTACATCCTCAGAGAATTTAGTTAATGTGGTTCCTTCTTTTAGGATATTATTTACGTACTCTATCTGAGATAATATATCTAAATTTTTAAAGTCTTCTTTGTTCATTTGTTCCACCTCCAATCAATATTACTTCTTGTAATATTATATATTACTTTTTAAAGTCTTTCTGTATGTTTTTGAAAATTAATATAACTTACAAATAATATTTTAAATAAAACAATCTTGTATACTCCATTTAACACAGTATACAATTAGATAAGGAAATAAATTTTTCATATTAATATAAGGAGATATTCTATGTTAAAAACACCTTTAGGAAATTTAATTGTTCAAAAGAATAATATAGAGATAGATTATAGTGCGATACCACAACCTTTAAGAATTTTTGATAAACTAAATTACTATGTTGATGCAAGATATCTAATAGATATTGATACCAAAACTATTAAATCAGGTGATACAATCAAATACTTTATTGATTGCAAGAATGTTGAGACAGATATTGATGGTGGAGAATACTTAGCACTTTTAAACTTGAGAAATAATAATCTATTGATGAGTTTAGGTGTCTATGAAATACTCTATCGTAGCCATAAAAAAAGATTTTGGCTTTGATGTATGTTATATTGATAATGGCTTAGAATCATATTTTATTGATAATAAATACACTGAAAAATTTAGATTGGCGATATCATGGATAGAGTTAAAAGATGATCTGGATGAAATATCAACTTGGTATGCTTCAGATCCAACGTTATTTAATTAAATAGATAGGAGAAGAGTTGAAGTAGGAGCAAAAAACACCCCTACATCAACTCTTTTTTATTATATGTTGGGGTCAAACTTAAGGGTCGAGTCTGACTTCACAGATTGTAGCTGAGAAGCGCTACAAACTGTGAGGCCAGCCTCAAAACGTACTGCATGAGTTAATTCTTACTTTTCTAAATTAAATAATATTTTTCATGAAAAAAGCACTTGTAATTTTATATACTTTACAAGTGCTTTTCTATGCTTTTTAATAGTATTTCTTCTATATTACAAATCATATTACTACTAGTAATATCAAATATTACTTTTATATTACCAACTCTGTATATCTTGACATAGCTATACTTCAAGTTACTATTTATAGAGTTTGGCTGTCGCCACCGCGCTTTCTCTGCAATCTTTTGAGCAAAGAACACTCAAAAGGATTTTCGTTCAATCGCTAACTCAAAACCCACCCTTCTATAGTAATTTTTCATATATTTTGAAAGTAAATTACTTTCTAGTTAATTTAAACTGTTTATCGAAAAGATTGGCCTTCGACCCCTGCCCCTCTGACTAATCTCAAAAGCACGAACACAATTCGCTCCTAAAATACTTCGCAAACATCATATTTCATATCAAGTCTGCTTTGTATATTATCCGCCTCATTTGTGTTCGTAGCTTATTTAAGATAGCCATTCACTGCCCTAAGGCCCAATGCCCTGTATATTTTGTTTTTGTTGGTGCATAACTCCAAATAAAGTCTATTGAACCTCCACATTTTTAATAATAAATCTTTATTGCTACTTTAAGGTTTATCTCTCCTAATAACTATATAAGTGTAGTTAGTTAGTGTCGGCAATATAGTTTAATTATTGGTACTACACATTGGATAAAACCATTGCTCCGCTATCCAACGCTAGTCTATATTAGCTTTTTAATAATGTATTTATCATTTATGTACATTTTAGCAACAATTATTGTTTCGTTATTTATATATGTTTAATAATTTTCGTATCATAACTTAACAGTATTGATGCTTTTTGAGTGTTCAAAAAAACATCTATTTTGGTGGACCCTTGTCAAATAGCAACTTATGGTATAATTAGACTTACAAGTTAAGTATGAAAATTAAAGAGGGGAAAGATTTGATATGATTAATGTTGATTTTTTTAAATGGGATGAAATAAATGATAAGGATTTATTATTTGCTGTAATAGTATCAAGATTTCAACACAAATGGATTTTAGCAAAGCATAAAGATAGAGAAACTTGGGAAATTCCAGGTGGTCATAGAGAAAAAGGGGAAGAAATAAATATTACAGCATCAAGAGAACTTCAAGAAGAAACAGGAGCAAAAGAATTTAAACTTATACCCATTTGTATTTATTCAGTAACAAAAGAAGATGGTGATAAAACAAAACACCCAGTATCAACATTTGGAGGTTTATATTTTGCAAAAGTAACAGAACTTGGAGATTTACCAAATCTTGAAATCGAAGAAATTAGATTTTTTGACAACTTGCCAAATGAGTTAACTTATCCAGAAATTCAGCCTTGTTTACTTGATAAAGTAGTTAAATATATTAATAATCAGCATTAAAAAATATATTATCACCACTTGATAATACATGGTATATATGAGTTAGGAGCAAATGCTCCTATTTTTAATGTTCAAAAAAACATATATTATTGTTAACAGATTTAATCTTAAACTAAAATTTAATATATCAAACTAATACAATAAAAAGTTCTACATGAAAATAAATATATGTTTTCGTGTACAACTTTTTAGGTGTCATAACTTTATAATTACGATACCTTGTTTTCA
>JMMB01000002.1 GCA_000686145.1 Peptostreptococcaceae bacterium VA2
TATAGTAAATCAAATAAGACGTTTATTAGTAGTCAATATACTTTAAATAATTTCGTAAATAAAAGTGTATTCTTTATAAAGAATACACTTTTTATTTATGAGATAATAAGGATGGTTTTAACATTAGTAGTGGCATATTTTACTATACCTGTTTACATTTGATATGATTTTTATAATTTTAGATATATTATCATTTATTGCAATTGGGCTGAATATAATGGCATTAGCTATGTTTATCTTATATTTTTTATTATTATTATATCAAATAAATTTAGTAAGTAAATTAAGTAAAAATACGAACTATTTTTATTTTTTAACATAGGTAAATAAATACGTTGAAAAGTACTATGACAATATTGTATAATCAGAGTATTAAGATATTATAATGATTTGTTATGTTTAAAAGATTAAAACGTATATTTAAAATTAAAAATCTTATAAAGTTCAGTTAAAGTATGAATTAAATGCGCTGGTGCATTATGCCAGCGCTATATTTTTATGGATAACGGAGAAAACTTAAATTTTAATATAAGGGGGAGTGTGTAATAGTGGAAACTATATAACTGAGCCTTAATATAATAGTATTAGGTATGTTTGCTTTGTTAAAAATTATAGTTATAAAATAAAATATTAATAGGTTTAAAAAGGAGGATCGAGAGTATGACTAAAAAAACATTTAGCTTAGAGGATAACGTATTCCTTGCAAAATTCAATTATGGTAATTGGACTAATGTTAAGTGCAGTGGGTATAAATGCATTTCTTACGGCCTGCAAATTTATTGGAGTGGTGGAACTAACTGGGGATTTGTGTTTATGTTAAATAATTTTATTTGGAATAAATCAAGGTGTAAGCTAGTTTTTCTAATGAATATACCTATCTTTTATATTGTCTAAAAAGTATTTTGGAAAGAGATTTTTAGTATTAAGGTTTTATAAATATGCTTTTTATTTTCTATAGCATTAGGAGTTACACAGGATTTATATAAATATGTCAATATAAATGACACTATCCTTCAATTGTATATATGGTGGACTACTTAAACGGAGTTGGTATGGGACTTGTATTTAAGGCTAAAGCAGCAGCAGGGGGATTAGATATTATAGCAGCTGTAATTAAAGTTAAATTTGATATTGCAATGAAAAATACATTCTTAATGGTTAACTTTTTTGTAATTTGTGCAGGAGTTTTTTATTTGGACCTAAGTTTAAGTTATGTATACTTTAATATCAATGTATATAACTTCTATAACTATGGAAATTTCTAAAGATAGTTTTAATAAACAAAAATCAATACTTCTAATATCACAAAAAAAGTGAAGAGATAGCGCAAATAATTATGAAAGAAATGAAAAGTGGGGTAACTTTTTTAGAAGCAGAAGGTGCGTATACTAATGATAAAAAGAAATTAATTTATTGTATAGTAGCATCAAAGGATTTAGCTAAGTTAAAGGAATTTAGTTTATAAAATAGATTTAGATGCTTTTATTTCAATCAATAATGTTGAAGAAGTAAGAGGAGCTGGATTTAAAGAAAAATTCTTATAAAAACATAAATTGAAATAAAAAAGACGATTTCAAAAATCGTCTTTTTTTTATAGTTTAATCATCAATAAATATAATTTTTTAAATATGTAGTTTTAAAAAAAGCAATATTTTAAATATATTTACCAATAATTATTTTTAAAAATGATGTAAACTAATCTATTTTAGTGATATAATTATATATTAGCAACTAAAATAATAAATTAGTTTTTGATGAGCGTTAATTAGGATATAATAAAACTAACAATAGATTAAGCAGGTGATATTAATGGGAAATAAATTTTTACCAATATGTAAACAAGATATGATAGATAGAGGATGGGAAGAATTAGACTTTGTATTAGTTACAGGAGATGCATATGTCGACCATCATAGTTTCGGAACAGCTATAATATCAAGGGTATTAGAAAGTGCAGGTTATAAAGTAGGTATAATTGCACAACCAGATTGGAAAACTACAGATGATTTTATGAAGTTAGGAAAACCAAGATTAGGTTTCTTAGTTAACTCTGGAAACATGGATTCTATGGTAAATCATTATTCTGTAAGTAAAAAAACATAGAGAAAAAGATATGTATTCTCCCAGGTGCTAAAATGGGTCTTAGACCAGACAGAGCAACTATAGTTTACTGTAACAAAATAAGAGAAGCATACAAGAATGTACCTGTCATAATAGGTGGAATAGAAGCGAGTTTAAGAAGATTTGCTCACTATGATTACTGGAGTGACAAAGTTAGAAAAATCTATGTTAGTAGACAGTGGTGCTGACATGCTGATTTATGGAATGAGTGAAAAGCAAATAGTAGAAGTTGCAAAATGCATTAAATGATGGGTTTTGAACCAAAATATATAAGACATATAAATGGTACATGTTATGTAGCAAGATTCTTTAGAAGAAATATATGATGATTATGTATTAATACCTTCATATAAAAGAAGTTTGTGATGATAAAATTAAATATGTACAAGCTTTTAAAGTTCAATATGACGAACAAGACCCTTATAGAGGAAAAGCAATAGTTCAAAAACATTCTGACAAGTATGTTGTACAAAATAAACCGGAAATACCTTTAAATAGAAGCGAATTAGATGCAGTATATGCACTGCCATATCAAAAAAACTTACCATCCTGTATACAAAAAAGATGGTGGGAATACCAGCAATAGAAGAGGTTAAATTTGGTATAGTTAGTTCAAGAGGATGTTTTGGAAAGTTTGTTCTTTCTGTGCAATAACTTTCCATCAAGGAAGAGCTGTACAAAGTAGAAGTCAAAATTCTATAGTAGATGAAGCTGTAGGAATAACAAAACTTCCAGATTTCAAAGGCTATATACATGATGTTGGTGGACCTACTGCAAACTTTAGAAAAGCTGCATGTAAAAAAGCAAGTAACTAAAGGTGCATGTAAAAACAGACAATGTTTTACATCCAGAACCATGTAAAAACTTAGAAGTAGACCATAGTGAATACTTACAACTACTAAGAAAATTAAGAAAATTACCGGACATAAAGAAAAGTATTTGTTCGTTCGGGAATAAGATATGATTATGTTATGGCTGACAAAGATAATAAATTCCTTAGAGAATTAATAGAGCATCATGTGAGTGGACAATTAAAAGTAGCTCCTGAGCATATTGCAGAAGAAGTTCTACATCATATGCAAAAGCCAGCAGGTAATATGTATGATAAGTTTAGACAAAAGTTCTTTGCTATAAATGAGCAACTAGGTAAAAAAGCAATACTTAATACCATACTTAATGTCAAGTCATCCAGGGATCTACATTAAATAGTGCTATTGAGTTAGCTGAATACTTAAGAGATACAGGGTATCAGCCAGAGCAAGTACAAGATTTCTACCCAAACACCAGGAAACATTATCTACAACAATGTTCTACACAGGAATAGATCCTCTTACTATGCAACCTGTATATGTTCCAAAGAGCAAAACAGAAAAAGCAATGCAAAGAGCTTTACTTCAATATAGAGCACCCAAGAAATTATGATTTAGTTCATACTGCATTAGTGCAAGCAGGAAGAGAAGATTTAATAGGTATTGGACAAAGATGTTTAATAAAGCCTAAAGAATTAAGACCTTATGCTAATAGAATAGCTGGTTCTAAGAATAAAAATAGTAATAATAGAAATTCAAGCAATAAGCCAGCTGGAAAAAGAAAAGAAGATAGTAGAGATAAAAGTAATAGCCAACAAGCTAATAAAAGCTCTAATACTAGAAAAAAGAAAAGAAAATAGATTAAGCTTAATAATGGAAATCATCATGTAGTTAACATGGTGATTTTTATTATGCAAAAATATAGATAACAATAGAACTAGTCTTATTGATTTTTTAATCTTAAAGTAAATATAAAGTTATTTATAGAAGGAATATTCTATAAATTTATAAGAAATTATTAAAGTATAGTTTACATAAGAGAGGATGATAATATGAAAAAACTTATACCGGTAATACTATCTATGGCCTTAGGCAGTACGTTTCTAATGGGATGCACTAAATCAACACAAGAAACGTCAAAATCAAAAACACAGGTAGTATCTAAAGAAGTAAAAGTATCTATACCAGATGGACTTCCATCGATAGCTATAGCTAAGTTAGCTAATGAAAATACACACATACAAGAAGGATATGAAATTAAATATACAATAGAAAAAACACCAGAAAATTTATCTACTTCAGTAATGAAACAAGAACCAGATATAGCAATAGTACCATCTAATATGGCGGCTATTGCATATAATAAAACTTCTAATTATCAAATCGTTGGAAGTGTAGGAAACGGTTCGTTTTACCTAGTATCTACTAAAAATATAAAAGGATTTGAAGACTTAGTAGGAGCGGAAGTACTAAATAGTGGGCAAAGGTTTAACACCAGATATAACAGTTCAAAGTATATTAACTGATAAAGGGATAGATCCTGTGAGTATAAATTTTAATTATGTAAATTCTACAAGTGAGCTAATACCATTATTAGCAACAGGGAAGGTAGATACAGGGTTGTGCCAGAGCCAGCACTTACAATGTTAATGAAATAAAAATCCAAACATAAAGATAATAAAAAAGTTTAAATGATGCATGGAAGGAAACTAAGAAATCAAAAAGAGGGATATCCCCAATCTACTATAATAGTTAAGTCTGATTTTGCTAAAGAGAATCAAGAGTTTATAGGTTTATTTTTAAATGCAGTATCAGATAGTGTAAGATTTTGCAAATATTAATGGAAGTGATGTTGGAGAATATGCTAAAAAACTAGGAGCATCTGTAGAGCCTAAAATTATAAATAAAGCTTTGGAAAGAGCAAACTTAAAATTTATACTAATAAAAGATAGTATAAATGAATTACAATAAATTATTAATCCAAAACTTTATTTGATTTTGATGCAAAATCAGTAGGAGGAAAAGATTACCCAGGATGATAAAGGGATTTTATTTTATATAAAGAATTATCAAATTAATAAAAAAATGAAAATATGAGTAGGTAGCGCTATAAACAAATTATTATGTCATATTTTCAAAATTGGAAAATGCTAATTCAATAAACCCAACAATAAATGGAGCATTATTTTTAATTTCAAACCAAATTAAAGCTAATAATATTAATATCATCATAGGTATTTGAATTTGCTAAAGTATTTAAAGGTTTAAAAAAAATTTCTTAACATTATACTTATATATGCTAAAATCCCTATTATAGTTGCAAAGGTCAGTGCAACTATAGAACTTATTATGCTTCTCCCTGTTGAAAAAAATTATATCTAAATAGAACCTTTCTTGACTTAAAATTTCATACAAACTCTCAAGAGTTTGATTTATTGTAGGGAGATATATGTCATTGTTTATTTTGATTGCAATAATTTGGCCATGAAAATAAGAGGACAACGCAAGATAGCGCTACCTCTATTTCATTTTTTTTTAATTTATTCTTTAATAAAATAAATCCCTTCATCTGGAATCTTTCCTCCTACTGATTTTGGCATCAAAATCAAATAAGTTTTGATAATAATTTTTGTAATCATTTATACTATCTTTTATTAGTATAAATTTTAAGTTTGCTCTTTCCAAAGCTTTATTTATAATTTTAGGCTCTACAGATGCTCCTAGTTTTTTAGCATATTCTCCAACATCACTTCCATTAATATTTGCAAAATCTACACTATCTGATACTGCATTTAAAAATAAACCTATAAACTCTTGATTCTCTTTAGCAAAATCAGACTTAACTATTATAGTAGATTGGGGATATCCCTCTTTTGATTTCTTAGTTTCCTTCCATGCATCATTTAAACTTTTTTATTATCTTTATGTTTGGATTTTTATTCATTAACATTGTAAGTGCTGGCTCTGGCACAAACCCTGTATCTACCTTCCCTGTTGCTAATAATGGTATTAGCTCACTTGTAGAATTTACATAATTAAAATTTATACTCACAGGATCTATCCCTTTATCAGTTAATATACTTTGAACTGTTATATCTGGTGTTAAACCTTTGCCACTATTTAGTACTTCCGCTCCTACTAAGTCTTCAAATCCTTTTATATTTTTAGTAGATACTAGGTAAAACGAACCGTTTCCTACCACTTCCAACGATTTGATAATTAGAAGTTTTTATTATATGCAATAGCCGCCATATTAGATGGTTACTATTGCTATATCTGGTTCTTGTTTCATTACTGAAGTAGATAAATTTTCTGGTGTTTTTTCTATTGTATATTTAATTTCATATCCTTCTTGTATGTGTGGTATTTTCATTAGCTAACTTAGCTATAGCTATCGATGGAAGTCCATCTGGTATAGATACTTTTACTTCTTTAGATACTACCTGTGTTTTTGATTTTGACGTTTCTTGTGTTGATTTAGTGCATCCCATTAGAAACGTACTGCCTAAGGCCATAGATAGTATTACCGGTATAAGTTTTTTCATATTATCATCCTCTCTTATGTAAACTATACTTTAATAATTTCTATAAATTTATAGAATATTCCTTCTATAAATAACTTTATATTTACTTTAAGATTAAAAAATCAATAAGACTAGTTCTATTGTTATCTATATTTTTGCATAATAAAAATCACCATGTTAACTACATGATGATTTCCATTATTAAGCTTAATCTATTTTCTTTTCTTTTTTCTAGTATTAGAGCTTTTATTAGCTTGTTGGCTATTACTTTTATCTCTACTATCTTCTTTTCTTTTTCCAGCTGGCTTATTGCTTGAATTTCTATTATTACTATTTTTATTCTTAGAACCAGCTATTCTATTAGCATAAGGTCTTAATTCTTTAGGCTTTATTAAACATCTTTGTCCAATACCTATTAAATCTTCTCTTCCTGCTTGCACTAATGCAGTATGAACTAAATCATAATTTCTTGGTGCTCTATATTGAAGTAAAGCTCTTTGCATTGCTTTTTCTGTTTTGCTCTTTGGAACATATACAGGTTGCATAGTAAGAGGATCTATTCCTGTGTAGAACATTGTTGTAGATAATGTTCCTGGTGTTGGGTAGAAATCTTGTACTTGCTCTGGCTGATACCCTGTATCTCTTAAGTATTTCAGCTAACTCAATAGCACTATTTAATGTAGATCCTGGATGACTTGACATTAAGTATGGTATTAAGTATTGCTTTTTACCTAGTTGCTCATTTATAGCAAAGAACTTTTGTCTAAACTTATCATACATATTACCTGCTGGCTTTTGCATATGATGTAGAACTTCTTCTGCAATATGCCTCAGGAGCTACTTTTAATTGTCCACTCACATGATGCTCTATTAATTCTCTAAGGAATTTATTATCTTTGTCAGCCATAACATAATCATATCTTATTCCCGAACGAACAAATACTTTCTTTATGTCCGGTAATTTTCTTAATTTTCTTAGTAGTTGTAAGTATTCACTATGGTCTACTTCTAAGTTTTTACATGGTTCTGGATGTAAACATTGTCTGTTTTTACATGCACCTTTAGTTACTTGCTTTTTACATGCAGCTTTTCTAAAGTTTGCAGTAGGTCCACCAACATCATGTATATAGCCTTTGAAATCTGGAAGTTTTGTTATTCCTACAGCTTCATCTACTATAGAATTTTGACTTCTACTTTGTACAGCTCTTCCTTGATGGAAAGTTATTGCACAGAAAGAACAACTTCCAAAACATCCTCTTGAACTAACTATACCAAATTTAACCTCTTCTATTGCTGGTATTCCACCATCTTTTTTGTATACAGGATGGTAAGTTTTTTTGATATGGCAGTGCATATACTGCATCTAATTCGCTTCTATTTAAAGGTATTTCCGGTTTATTTTGTACAACATACTTGTCAGAATGTTTTTGAACTATTGCTTTTCCTCTATAAGGGTCTTGTTCGTCATATTGAACTTTAAAAGCTTGTACATATTTAATTTTATCATCACAAACTTCTTTATATGAAGGTATTAATACATAATCATCATATATTTCTTCTAAAGAATCTGCTACATAACATGTACCATTTATATGTCTTATATATTTTGGTTCAAACCCATCATTTAATGCATTTGCAACTTCTACTATTTGCTTTTCACTCATTCCATAAATCAGCATGTCAGCACCACTGTCTACTAACATAGATTTTCTAACTTTGTCACTCCAGTAATCATAGTGAGCAAATCTTCTTAAACTCGCTTCTATTCCACCTATTATGACAGGTACATTCTTGTATGCTTCTCTTATTTTGTTACAGTAAACTATAGTTGCTCTGTCTGGTCCTAAGACCCATTTTAGCACCTGGAGAATACCATATCTTTTTCTCTATGTTTTTTACTTACAGAATAATGATTTACCATAGAATCCATGTTTCCAGAGTTAACTAAGAAACCTAATCTTGGTTTTCCTAACTTCATAAAATCATCTGTAGTTTTCCAATCTGGTTGTGCAATTATACCTACTTTATAACCTGCACTTTCTAATACCCTTGATATTATAGCTGTTCCGAAACTATGATGGTCGACATATGCATCTCCTGTAACTAATACAAAGTCTAATTCTTCCCATCCTCTATCTATCATATCTTGTTTACATATTGGTAAAAATTTATTTCCCATTAATATCCACCTGCTTAATCTATTGTTAGTTTTATTATATCCTAATTAACGCTCATCAAAACTAATTTATTATTTTAGTTGCTAATATATAATTATATCACTAAAATAGATTAGTTTACATCATTTTTAAAAATAATTATTGGTAAATATATTTAAAATATTGCTTTTTTTAAACTACATATTTAAAAATTATATTTATTGATGATTAAACTATAAAAAAAGACGATTTTTGAAATCGTCTTTTTTATTTCAATTTATGTTTTTATAAGAATTTTTCTTTAAATCCAGCTCCTCTTACTTCTTCAACATTATTGATTGAAATAAAAGCATCTAAATCTATTTTATAAACTAAATCCTTTAACTTAGCTAAATCCTTTGATGCTACTATACAATAAATTAATTTCTTTTTATCATTAGTATACGCACCTTCTGCTTCTAAAAAAAGTTACCCCACTTTTCATTTCTTTCATAATTATTTGCGCTATCTCTTCACTTTTTTGTGATATTAGAAGTATTGATTTTTGTTTATTAAAACTATCTTTAGAAATTTCCATAGTTATAGAAGTTATATACATTGATATTAAAGTATACATAACTAACTTAGGTCCAAATAAAAAACCTCCTGCACAAATTACAAAAAAGTTAACCATTAAGAATGTATTTTTCATTGCAATATCAAATTTAACTTTAATTACAGCTGCTATAATATCTAATCCCCCTGCTGCTGCTTTAGCCTTAAATACAAGTCCCATACCAACTCCGTTAAGTAGTCCACCATATATACATTGAAGGATAGTGTCATTTATATTGGACATATTTATATAAATCCTGTGTAACTCCTAATGCTATAGAAAATAAAAGCATATTTATAAAACTTAATACTAAAAATCTCTTTCCAAAATACTTTTTAGACAATATAAAGATAGGTATATTCATTAGAAAACTAGCTACACCTTGATTTATTCCAAATAAATTATTTAACATAACACAAATCCCAGTTAGTCCACCACTCAATAAATTTGCAGGCGTAAGAAATGCATTTATACCCACTGCACTTAACATTAGTCCAATTACCATAATTGAATTTTGCAAAGAATACGTTATCCTCTAAGCTAAATGTTTTTTTAGTCATACTCTCGATCCTCCTTTTTAAACCTATAATATTTTATTTTATAACTATAATTTTTAACAAAGCAAACATACCTAATACTATTATATTAAGCTCAGTTATATAGTTTCCACTATTACACACTCCCCCTTATATTAAATTTAAGTTTTCTCCGTTATCCATAAATATAGCGCTGGCATAATGCCACCAGCGCATTTAATTCATACTTTAACTGAACTTTATAAGATTTTTAATTTTAAATATACGTTTTAATCTTTTAAACATAACAAATCATTATAATATCTTAATACTCTGATTATACAATATTGTCATAGTACTTTTCAACGTATTTATTTACCTATGTTAAAAATAAAAAATAGTTCGTATTTTTACTTAATTTACTTACTAAATTTATTTGATATAATAATAATAAAAATATAAGATAAACATAGCTAATGCCATTATATTCAGCCCAATTGCAATAAATGATAATATATCTAAAATATTAAAAATCATATCAAATGTAAACAGGTATAGTAAAATATGCCACTACTAATGTTAAAACCATCCTTATTATCTCATAAATAAAAAGTGTATTCTTTATAAAGAATACACTTTTTATTTACGAAAATTATTTAAAGTATATGACTACTAATAAACGTCTTATTTGATTTACTATATATTAAAGAATTCTATGATTTCATCTTCGTTATAATTTATAAACTAAATGTGTTGGAAAATTATTATCATTTAATATTTTTTCACAATATGTAAATTTACCGATATCATAAGATATATGAGAATCTGTTCCCATTACAACCTTAGCTTCATGTTCTTTACAAAGCTTAATTCATAACTCCTAAGTTTTCCCATGCACCTTGTCTAAAAGTAGTTGGCTTTAGCGATGAGTTATTTATTTCTAATAAAATATTTTTTTCTTTAGCTTTTTTTACTACACGCTCATAGTCAACTTCATATCGACTGTCATCTAAGTGCCCTATTATCTTAACTTTTGGATGATCCATTACCTTAAGTATTGCATTTGTGTTTTTCTTCTTTGTTTCCTGCATCTATACATGGATTGTGCAAACTAAGCTATCATATAATCAATATGTGTTAACATATCATCAGAAACATCAGTATTCCCATCAAAAATCTATAATGTTAGCTTCTATCCCTCTAAGTATTTTTAGTCCATCAACTTCTTTTGGAATGCAGTATATATTATGAAAATAATATGGATGTGGTCCCCCTGGCATATTTGGAGCATGGTCTGATAACCCTAAGTACTTTAACCCATTCTTTATTGCTGATTGTATATTTTCTTGAACCGTACTATATGCATGGACCGCTTACTATCGTATGTGTATGTAAATCTATTAATCCCGTTCATATGTAAATACCCTCCATTTATATATATAAATTAAAGCCATATCGGTCTATCTAATATGGCTTTAATTATATTTGTTATTTTTGTAAGTTTTTAACTTTTCTTTAAATAATTCTCCAAGAGTTCCTAGTGAATCTTCTACTTCTAAAATTCTGTTATATCTTCTTCTGGTTCTCTTGTAGCTTCTTTTTATTGATACTACTAATCTTTTGTTCTTTGGCTTAAAGTCTATAACCATTACATTAACTTCATCTCCAACATTAACAACATTAGTAACTTTCATAACTCTGTCTTCACTTAGTTCAGATATAGGTAAGAATGCATCTACACCTTCTTTATTTGTACAAAAGCACCTTTTTCTATAGTTCTTACAATCTTTCCAGGTAACTATATCATCTAAATATATTTCATCTTTTATTAAATCCAAGGATCATTATTTATATCTTTTAATGCTAATGCTATTTTTTTAGTTTCTGAATCTACATCTAATACATAAAACTTCTACTTCCTTGGCCTTCACAAAGCATATTTTCTACAGATTCTACTCTTTCCCGAAGACAAGTTGTTTAAGTGAACTAATCCTTCTATTCCACCGATGTCAAACAAATGCTCCATAAGGCCATTATTTTAGTAACTTTACCTTCTCTTTTCTGTCCTGATTCTAAAGAATTAAATAAAGTTTCTTTTTGTTCTTTTACTTGAGCTTTGTGTGCTTTCTCTTTTCAGCTTTTGCTTTTGCTCTCGCTTGTTCTTTTTCTTCTTGTATTACGAACTCTTCTTTCTTCTCTCTCTTTATCTAAACGCTCTTGATTAGCGTTGCTCTATGACCTAGCCTACTAAATCTATTTTTCTTAAACATCCATTTTCTTTTATATAAACTTCTAAATTACATCCTACATATCCAGATGTATCATTAAACAAACTTAGTATCTAATTGTGATATTGGTATAAATAGTGATTGTGTATTATATTAGCAATACTCCTCTTTCTATATTTTTTTCAATATTTACAGTTATTATTCTATGTTCTTTGTAAGCCTTTTCTAGTTCTGTAAAATCAGCTTTTTTATCTAATTGTAATTTAGATAAATGTATTACTCCATCTTTATGATATACTTTCGTTATAATTGCAGCTATTTCATCGCCTACATTGTATATATCACTAATATATTTGCCTTTAGGAAGATTTAACTCGTTTATCGATATTACTCCATCAAATCCATAGTTTAATTCTAAAGCAACTGAGTCATTAGTTATTTTAGATATTTTTCCGCTTATAGTTTGTCCAATTTTAACACTATTAAACTCTTGTTCTTTGTTGATCTAATAATTCTTGCATCGATAAGTTATTTGTCATGATTATCAATCCTTTCATTCTAAGTATCATCTACTTAAATATTATACCATTAATGTTTTAAATACTTGCATTTTTTATTTTAATATTTACTGCATTTTATTTTTATATTACATTAAAACAACCCTTATGGATATATATCCATAAGGGTTGTTTTAATGTAATATTAATTCTTATTAATAATGTCTTTTTTTAATATTTTTATTATCATTAGAATCTACTACCGATAAAGTTTTTTTATAAAATACCATAAAGCATATTATAGTTGTAGTTGCTGCAAGTATGTCTGCTATTGGTTCTGCTAAGAGTACTCCAAATAATTGATTTTCCATAACCATTGGTAAATATAAATATTAATGGAACTAGCAATATTACCTTCCTAAGTAAAGCTAATATCAAAGATATTTTTGCTTGGCCAAGTGCTAAGAATGTCTGCTGACAAGCTACTTGTACACCAAATATAAATATTCCAGCAAAGTATATCTTTATACTCCAAGTAGTTATTTCCATAAGTGCTGGGTCATTGTTAAATATCCCTACAAA
>JMMB01000003.1 GCA_000686145.1 Peptostreptococcaceae bacterium VA2
TTTCAGCTTATTTCTAATACTGTATTTATTATGTTTTTTATACTATTTTACAAAGGAAAATAAAAATAAATAATTTATATAGGGTTAGTATTAGGTAAATATATTTAATGTAAGGGTAGCATCCTAACACTAACCCTATTTTTTAATAAAACATATCGAATTTTCTATTTTATTAGCTTTAGTAAAAGTATAACTAGTAATTATACGTGGAACATCAAAGCTTATTTTATTTTTTTCAACTTTACCCTCATACTTGTATTTACCTACATATACTTTATTTTTTAAAATATAAGATACTCTTTGTTTACTCATAGAGTGCTTTTGTGCTATTTTAGTATAAGTTATTCCCTTGCATCTCATTTTAAAAATATCTTTAACTATTTCCGCTTCTTCATAATTGATCATTAAGTGTTCATCAACTAAATTATAACCAAAAGCAATTTTACCACCAGGATATAATTTTTTTTCACCTTTAGCAAGTCGACCTGACTTTGTTCTCTCCACGATCAGTTGCCTTTCAAATTCAGAGAAAGAACCTAGCATTTGTAAAAATAACATTCCTTGTGCAGTCGAAGTGTCAAACATTTCTGTTATGCTTACTAAATCAACTTTAAATTCTTTTAGTTACTTAATCATTCCAAGTAAGTCATATAAACTTCTATGAAGTCTATCATTTTTATAAACTACAATTCCATCAACATTACTTTCTTTGTTGCTTAGAAATTCCATCATATCTTGATAATTGGGTCTATCAGTATTTTTTGCAGATATACCTTCATCTTTGTAAATCTTTACTAAATTTAGATTATGCAAACTACAATACATTTCAATTTTTTCTATTTGAACTTCTATAGATGTATTATCAATTTGTGAAGCAGATGAAATTCTAACATAGCCTACAACGTTTTTCATTTTCATTTACTCCTTAATGTATATTTTCTTAAATAAATTTTGTCCTAATTTCGTATAATTCGGTCAAATTAATTATATTTTATCATTTACACATTTTTTTATTTTCTAGGTTTACAGGAGACTTTAAATCATATAGAGTACTTCATATGAAATAGCAAATAGAGGAGTATTTTATGAAAAACAGTACAAAGGTTATTTTAATATGTCTAATATGTTTAACATATTTCATTATCCTAAATCAAAGCAATGAGGATGCAAGTTTTAATAAAGATGAACTATCATCTAATTGGAATAAAGACGCTAAAGAAGTTGTAAGGGTATATATTAATGCCACAAATACAAAAGATTTAGAACTTATGAATGAATGTATATTTAATATGGATGGTTATGATTATAGTCATATAGGTTTTTATGGTGAAATAAAAGAAACGCTAGATGATATAATATATATCAAATACATAGACTCAGAAGAGGTTCCATTTAAAACTGTTGAAGGTAGGCTGAAAAATGGAAAATATATCTATTTTAAAGATGGAAAATCTATGGATGTTAAATATAAAGTTAAATATAAATTTGAAAACCAACCTGAAGAATCAGGTATAAATTATCTAAAATATACTTTAATCAAGAATAAAGATGGAGATTATAAGATAATATCATGCGGATATTAGAAACATCATTTAAATTAGAATTATGCAAAAGAGTATTTATTAATAGAGCAAACGACCTTTTATTTATAAATATAAGAATATAATTAAAAGAAAAAGGTTTATGAAAATATCGAGCTATTCTCACAGTTGAGGATAGCTTTTTTTAATTTTGGGGAACAATGACATATGTGTTATATTTGATTTCGAAAAAACATGAAAAAAGCAAAAAAATACTATTCCCTAAAAACACATTTAAAGGTATCTAGTAAAAATGTTCTTAAAATCCATTTATTTGGACTCTAAGAGCATTAGGTCAACCTGCGTTTTTTCCGAAAAAATCCCCTTTGACCAATATAAGTAA
Source organism: Peptostreptococcaceae bacterium VA2 (assembly GCA_000686145.1). GTDB lineage: Bacteria > Bacillota > Clostridia > Peptostreptococcales > Peptostreptococcaceae > Romboutsia_D. The sequence goes on from JMMB01000003.1 coordinate 1,924, forward strand.
ATTTTTCATTTCAAAAGTAAGTTAATTCTTTTTCATTAATCTGAATTCCTTTTTAATACAAATTAAATAAATCAGTGTTATTATAAAACATATGATTGTAGACATATGTCTTTGTACACTAAGATTATGTATACTAAGATTAGTTTCATTCGCTAAGCTTATTATCGGAACTCCAAACACTATAAAATTCAGAAAAAGTACTACTATAAAATAGTCCCTATCTTTTCTTAGTTTATCCTTTAGGCCAACATGTGTTTTTCATGAAAAAATGCGTCACATGAAATTTTAAAGGTCTAAGTTATCCTAAAATAAATTATACTTAGGTCTAAAAATAGAAATTTTAGGAGTTTTTAGACCATAAATTACTATATTTTAGCTTAGTCTAAAATATTACGACTTTATTGACCTTTTATGATTTTTGACGATATAAAAAAAGAATCTATCTTTATATAATACATCCTTTGGTATTACTTAAGTTGAATGCAATAAGGGGAATAATTTCGGGAAAAACGCAGGTTGGCCTGTAAGTAAAATACTTATTGTATTTTTTTATATACCCGAGTTATATGCAATAACATATAGCATAGTAATTGTTATACATGCGGTTGCTATTAAGCAATAATGAACTACCATATTTATTTTTTTATTTATTATCCAATATACTCCTGATAAAAAGCAATATATTAAAAATACACCTGCTATCATTATAGGAATATTATGTGGGAAATCATAAACTGTTACCATTATAGATGGATTGTGTTCAAGAAGCCAATCAGGTACTGATAAAAAAGATATAGCTACAATTCCTGTTATAATCCAATCTAGCATCTTCCAGTCCTTATACTTATTCATTTCTAAATTCACTCCATTCAAGTTAGTTTATTCTACCTGTGTCATATGCTAATTTAAAACAAAGTGATCCCCGTATATCTACTTATTATTTAATCCTTGATAATTCCTCAACTATTTGTGAAACTAATTTGGCTTGTTTTACTATAGCTTCTTTATTGTCTTTTTCTGTTAATTTCTCTAACCATATACATTCATGTCTAAGTCTATTGATTAAGTGATCAATATTGTCATACCAGAATATCCCCTTAACTGTATCTATTCTGAAATTTCTTTGATTTGTGTTTGGTTTACTTTTATTACTCATAGGTATCTCCTTTATTGCTTTCAAGATTAAGCATAACTATATCTAGGGATAACCATAGGAATCAAGCATAGTATTTCTTTTAAGATCTAGAACCAGTACTAAAGTACCCCAATACTAAGAGAACACTTTTCGATACACCTATTTTTTTAATACTCGTTGAACTTTTCCTAATGACATCCCTAGTTTCTCTGCTATAATCCTCAAACTTAAACCTTCTAATTTAAGTTCTTCTACTTTCACTTTTAAATCTTGAAGTTCTTGTTGCTTCTTAGTTAACCCATTTTCATTTCTTCTTTTAGCCTTTTGTTTAGCTTTTTTATCTTCTGCACATCTTCTATATTTTTCTTTACCAGATATAATCGTTATTAGATGCTCCTGCTCTTGTAAAGAGATATCTAATATCTCAATTAACTTAGCATTAGTGTACTTATATAACTTATTTTGATAGGCCCTTGTGGCCGACTTAGTATCTGTTTCAACTTCACTCTCTGGAAGTGGCTTTTTAAACTTAGCATTTAACTCTAACGCTCTACTCAATGCCTCATTCGTATCCTCAGTAAAACAAGCTGAGAAGTATCTATACAAAAACAAAATAGTTTCTCTGTGGCCTTCTACATCGTAGTTTCTAAGCTCACAAATCTTAGTTATATCCATAACCCTAGAGTAATAAAGACTATACTCTGTAAAAAGACTAACCATTTTCTTAGGTCTACCCTTAGACTTTTCTTTTCGAACTATCTCCGGTAAATACTCTTCTTGAATTTCTCTTAGATAATATTCATAGTCATATTCATCTAAAACCTCAACACAAGTTCCACTCTTTGAATTAATAGTCCCAACAATTCTTAAAACTCTGGTTGGATCAAGTGCATTTGCATCTGCTCCAAACTGTTTTAAAGAATTAAATAAATATCTTTGTACTGCATACCACAAAGGCATTGCCATACTTGGAACTGGTTTTATTAAAATTACATAATAAAGTCCACGCCCACTATCTATTAAATAATTAGGCCTTGGTATTTTACATCCATATAAATCATGTTCTAAAAAATATTGAACTGCATCTTTAGTATATTTTGAGTTGTAACAATCTATATCAATATAAACAGCTCTAAGCTCCTTTATATTCTCAATTCTTCTTTGTGGTCTATAAAATGTATTTTGAGATACGTAAGCATTTATGCTATTTATAATATCATCACTTCTTTGTAGTAAATCCTCTTTCTTATAGTGCCATTGGCTATAATTAGGATTTTTACTTGCAATAGTTATATATCCCTCACTACTTTTATGTAAATTTGTTAAATGTTTATTTGATTCATCTATGTTAACTTCATCATTTTCCTTTAATTTAAATGCTTGCATTAAAAAAACTCCCCCTATTTCCGATAATGCACCTAAAAAATATAAGAGAAGTTGTTTATATATATTGTCAGTTCTTTAGCCATGTGCTAAAATAACTATAGAAAATAAAACTATATAAAAACTCTCTATAAAGATTCTCATATCTTTTTAGAGTTATTGTTAAAAGCTAGGATTCCAGTTTGCCGACCGTTTCCTAGCTTTTTTTATTATCCGATTATTATAGGTAAATTGTAACATAAAATTAATTTTTAGTACATATAAAGTGACACAGGCCTACGTATATCAACACTTAGGCTCCTGAATAAGCACCTTTTAATAAACAAAAAAATCTTACTGATCCTTTAATCAGCAAGATTTTTTTTTAATATATATCTTATATAATTTGTACTTAAATTAAACTCTCTAGCAATTTCCTTTATAGTCTGTCCATTTTCAAACATTCCAAGAATATCATCTTTTCTAGCAGAATTATTTAAAGTTTTGATTGTTGGTATATATATGTTTGAGCCACCATATAAGTTGCAAAATTGTATATATAGATCAACTCCTAAAAGAGAAGCTAATTCACGATGTTGCTCTGGAATATCAGATAAACAGTATTTAAAATTTCTCATTTTCAACACCTTCCCCTACCTTATATTATATTATGCAAACTAAGTTATATCAATTTGATATATTCGTCAAAAACAAACCCACATTCTCCATTTTTCAACATCTAAAACCAATTATCGATACAATATTAAACTTAAACGGTACACCCTTTTTGAATATAAAAAATTAAAACTTAAAAAAATCAAAGTTATAAATCTAACAAACGTATTACTAGAATGTAAAAAGGATTTATGTTATTATGGTGTTACAATTTTTGAATTATAAATTTAAGGGGAAATTTATAATTTTTTTAAAATTTTAAGGGGGTATAGATTTTGAAAAATATAAAGAATAAATTTGATTTTAATAAATTAGATTTAGAACGACAAGTACTTTTTTTTAACAAAAACCTTAGTAAAGGTTTTAAAATATCTGAAATTTGTTTTAAGCTAGGTATTTCATATAATACTATTCGTGATAGATTTATCAGAAATAATTATAAATACAATAAACTATCGAAACAATACGAGTGTATAGAAAAAATATTTACATATGATGATGAAGTGATGGAAAAAGCTTTAGAGAAAATAGTGACTAAGGTTTTTAATTCTAAAAATAAAGATGAAGAAACTAAGCATTTAAAATGTGAGGTATCTGGTAAAGTTATTAATAGATCGTTTAGAGTTTACGATACAGTCTTAGAGGACTTTACTAAGTTTTGTAAGAAATGCAATTATAATCAATATGATATACTTTCAGAATTTATAAGAGAAGGCATTGAAAAATATAGTGATGCTATTTAAATTTGTTTATTAACACATGAAACGTGGAGTTTACTTCACGTTTTTTATTATTTAAAATACTTTATAGTTTCCTTTTTGTGAGGTTTTAAGCTTTTATAGGTACAAATGTCTTGTAACACTTTAAAACTTCTTTAAGAAGGCTTCTATAAAACTTAATATTTCTGTCTAATAATATAGAGCTTTCTCTTTTAAATACATCAAGTGGTTTCAAGCTTTTAAGTGTCATAGCTTTTAACCAGAAGAAATTGTGAAATAAAAGCTTATTTTTATACCATTTATTTCCAATAAGTTGAAGGTAAGTTTTTATAAACCGTATATTTATATTGAATTCTATTTGAAAGGAGGTGAAGGTATGAACATTTCAAATAGAAGTAGTAATAGCTTCTTATTAGGAAGTTACAACAGTAGCTCTTTAAGAAAAATACAAATCGATACTTCTACTAATAAAGAAAATACAGACATATCATTAAAAGAATTAAAAGCTATTAATAAGGGTAAGCACTTAGCTCGAGAAAGCTTAGATGCTACATATAATTCAAATATAAATAAAAAATTTCAAGAATCTTTAGAACGTAAATTATCACAGCTTAATGAAATGAAAAGTATGATTGAAAATAAAGATAAAAAAAATGATGTAGTAGATGATTCAGTAAAAAATACTAAAGTTGACAGTTATGTCAAGAACACAGGAGAAATTAAAGATAAAAAAGAAACTTTACTTAGTGAAGATGAACAGATTAGTCTTCAAGATATAAATAAGAAAATATCTGAAACTAATAGTGAGTTAAAGGAAATTAGAATTTTAGATGAAGAGTTGAGTAAACAGTCTGAAATGATTGATGATAGAATATCTGTGTTTAAAAAAATATATGGTAATGACATTTTTAAAATGGCAGAGAAAGAGGCAGTTTTAAAACAAGTCTATGATACTCGCAACAATCCATTAATTAAAGAGTTAAAGAGTACTTTTGATGAGATTATAGAACTGGGAGGACAATTAAAAGATAAATTAAATAAAGAGCAACCAGAAGATAAAAAAGAAATATAATTATATACCATCAACAGCAAAAGAAATGGTTATTGACGATTTTTATGATGTAGTTAAAACTGATTCAAATGGATATTATGCATGTAATAGCAATACATCTAATTATGCATTAATTAAATAAATATTATAAAGAAAATAGGAAAGAGTATTTAACTCTTTCCTATTTTCTTTATGTTCATTTTTAAATTTACGAGCATTATTGTTTTATATATTCATAAACAAATAATAATTTATCGCTAGAATTCGATTTGATTTTATCCCCCTCAAACACTGTATTTATCCCTAAAGTTATTATAGTTTATTTCACGATGTTATATATGGATTTTAATATAAATAGAAAATATTTAATCCTATTTCACGATATCGTGAAAAGAGGATTATTCACGATAAAGTGAAAATTACTAAATAAGTATTTAAATTACTTATACATATACTGAAAACTAATTGATTATTATTATTTCACCACATCGTGAAACAAATATAATAATAAACTTGGTATTCAAAGTATTACATCGTGAAAATTGAAGATAATACAAATATAAATTAATATATGAGGTGATAACATGGCAAAAGGAAGTTTTTCTGGACTATATACATTTGAGGAGATTTCAAAGATTTATCAGATGGAAAGTTCAAATTTAAGGAAAATGGTTCAATATAATAAATTTACAGATAAGGAAATTAAAAAATTTGGTAAGACGTGGATTATAACAGAAGAAGCTGTAAGGAAGCATTTTGGAGATAATATTGATACATATTTTAACGATATTAAGTTAGCAGAATTGCAAGAGCTAAGAAATAAAAACATACATAAAAAAGTTGAAAATACTGGTTATGATAAAATTGCTACTAAAAAAAATACTAATATAACTGATTTATCAGTAAAAGAGAATTTAGGAAAAGTTGAAAACTTTGAATATGTAGAAGTAGACCCAGCTTCTGTTGTATCAAGTTTTAATTTTTCAAAATAAGAGTACACCGACATACGTGTGTAACAAAAAAATGACCTATAAATAAGTCACTCCAAAAACTTAAAAACTGTAGATATATAACTACAGTTTTTACAAATTTTTATTTTATATTTTTTATATTTTCTAAATCAGCACTACATAATATTTCTAAATTAGAAAATATTTTTTCTCTGCTCCAGTCCCACCATTTAAGTTCTAAAAGATACTCTATCAAACTATCATCAAATCTCTTTCGTATTAGCTTTGATGGATTTCCTCCAACTATATGATATGGTGGTACATCTTTTGTAACAACTGAGTTCGCCGCAACTATAGCACCATCTCCTATTTTTACACCTGCCAATATAGTAACATTTTGACCTATCCATACATCATTACCTACAATAGTATCTCCATTGTAAGGTAAGTCTTCTAATGTAGGAGTTGCTTTTTCCCAACCATTTCCCATTATGTTGAATGGATATGTTGTTACACTATTCATTCTGTGATTTGCACCATTCATAATAAACTCAACACCACTAGCAATAGCACAGAACTTACCTATTATTAATTTATCCCCTACAAAATCATAATGATGAGTTACACGTTTTTCAAAATCTTCACATCCATTTTCATCAGAGTAATAAGTATAGTCACCTACTTGTATGTTAGTATTTTTAATAGTATTTTTTATAAAGCACACACTCTTTATATTTTCATTTGGATAAATATCCATTGGATTTGGACCTATATTTTTAGACATAAAAAAACCCCCTTAATTAAAACTATTTTTAATGTTAAGGAAGATATTAGAAAGAATATTTAAACTATATTTTTATAAATAAAAATAAAAGTAAACACAAAAATATACACTTCTCCTTAATCTTATCCATAACTTTTAAAAATAGTTTTTTAATAAACTTAATAAGCCTTCATAATAAAAGCCTTTCTAACTATTTTATTTATAGAATAAGATTAATTGTTCATTTTTATGTATTCACCTCTTTCGTTTTATTAAGAATTAATTATATGTCATTAATTAATCTCTTTCAACTAATATAAATTATAAAGCATACAGAATAAACTTTCAAAATAATATTTCAATTATCCAGTAAAACAGATGTTTTCGTGAACAATTATTTTTATAAGTTTTTGTCACTTTTATATTTTTTAAATATATTGATATTACTTTGATTCACAGGTTCTCCACAGATTTCTAATCAATATATTTTCCTTGTAATTAAAAAAGAGAACGCTCCACGTTCTCTACATTTAAAAATAATCTAATTTTCTATTTTATTAGCTTTAGTAAAAGTATAACTAGTAATTATACGTGGAACATCAAAGCTTATTTTATTTTTTTCAACTTTACCCTCATATCTATATTTACCTAAATATGTTTTATTTTTTAAAATATATGATACTCTCTGTTTACTCATAGAGTGCTTTTCAGCTATTTTAGTATAAGTTGTTCCTTTGCACCTCATTTTAAAAATATCTTTAACTATTTCCGCTTCTTCATAATTGATCGTTAAGTGTTCATCAACTAAATTATAACCAAAAGCAATCTTGCCACCAGGATATAATTTTTTTTCACCTTTTGCAACTCGACCTGATCTTGTTCTCTCTACAATTAATTGTCTTTCAAATTCAGAGAAAGAACCTAGCATTTGTAAAAACAACATTCCTTGCGCAGTAGACGTGTCAAACATTTCTGTTATGCTTACTAAATCAACTTCAAATTCTTTTAGTTGCTTAATCATTCCTAACAAATCATATAAACTTCTATGAAGTCTATCATTTTTATAAACTACAATTCCATCAACATTACTTTCCTTTTTGCTTAGAAAGTCAATCATAGCTTGATACTCTGCTCTATCTGTATTTTTTGCAGAGATACCTTCATCACAATATATCTTAATTAAGTTTAAGTTATGCAAACTACAATACATTTGAATTTTTTCTATCTGAACTTCTATAGATGTGTTGTCAATTTGTGAAGCAGATGAAATTCTAACATAACCTACAATATTTTTCATAGTTATTTTGCTCCTTAAATGATTATTATTAAATCGAGGTTGTCCAAATAGATGTATTTTAGTCAAATTAATGTCAATTATTTTGTCTAAAATATTATTTCCCACGTGTGTTACTATTGTAACACAACAGTTACAGAAAATTATCAATGATTTTTTTTAAAATGGCTATTTTACAAAGTTGCTAATTTCTAATTAAAAATATAAAATTTGTGTGCCTTTGAAATCTAAACTTAAAACATTCGAAAATATAATATCCCACATATAAACAATGTGATATTTATTTATTAAAAATATAAAATAGTTAAGGATCTTTTTACATTTCATTAAATTCATTTATTATAAAAGATATATCTAATTTTAAAAGTAATGGATATATTCTATCGAAATCAAATTGATGCCAAGATATAACGTATAAAAAATTATCTTCTTCATAATACTTTGCATCTTCTATAATATATTTTTTCTTCTATTTCATCATATATTTCTTGACCACTTACAGCACTATTGTAACCTGTTGCTGCTATTTTTCCATATATACGCATAATTCCTTTATTTTTTATAATTCTTAAATTCTTGAATTAAACAAATAGTATATCTCTCAAATATTCTTATATTTTGACATAATTCTTGAATACTACTATTTATAAACTAAAAAAAATATGTTTTTTTGTCAACTTTTGTCTATATTTCCATATGTTATATTAAGAACACAAAATAAGAACGTGTTCTAAAATTATAACGAAGGAGGTTTAATTTTATGTCTAGTTCTAATTTTAATAATCATTGCTGGGAATGCGATAGAAAAGATCATTGTGAATGTGATAGAAAACATCATTGTTGTGAATGCGATAGAGAAGATCATGACAAATGTGATAGAAAACATCATTGCTGTGAATGTGATAAAAAACATTGGGAATGTGATAGAGAAGATCATTGCGAATGTGATAGAGAAGATCATGATAAATGTGATAGAAAACATTGTTGCTGTTGTTGCTGTCGAAAATAGTTTATAACAAAGTTATCGTTTATTAAATACGCTGCTCATAGAAATATATTTCTCTATGAGGAGTTTACATATTTTATTCATTCCTAAGATTTTTTCTAATGGCCTACCTACAATATTTCCGAAATTTTGCATCAAAGTTACCTCAACTTAAGTAACACCAGTGAATGTGTTAATTAAATATGTACCTAAATATTAGGCTAAAAGTTGACTTTATTAGTTTTAATATTATATTTCAATAAAATATAGTAAAATCAATGGTTTGAATTAACTTTGGTGCAAATATGCACGAAAAACACAGGTTGGCCTTTAGAGAGAAAAAAAGATAGTATTTGTTCTTTAGAGGGATAAAAAGCAAATTAAAAAATATTTACAACTAATCTTAAAATTGCAGTTTAGGAACTAGTTATGTATTTACAATATAGAATATAATATTAATTTGCAACCTAGTAACTCGTTACCATTACCACAAGAATCTGATTACATAGGTATCCCTCAATCACATAATGTAGCTACAAAAATTTGCTAGAAATTATGCTAAAGTTTGCTCAGGTTTGAAACCTTTGTTAAAATGGTCTAATATTCCTTATCAAGCATTATACGATGCTTTTTATCGTGTATTGATAAATTCTGGAATAAGTAGACAGGTTGCTGCTAATATTGCGCTTGCAATAAAAGAAGGCGCAAGCTGGTTCTTTTAGAGGTGAAAAATGTTTAGAGAAAAAGAACAATTATTATATGATGCAATTGGTGAAATAGCTGAACACATTGGCAATAATATAAAAAATCCAATTTCATTAAGTTTACTGTGTTTAGATTTAAATTTATCATTTGATGATAAAGGGAAAATTTTCATGAGTTTTGGAAAGATTGCACGAAGCCGAAATTTTGATGATTTAAATTTACAATTATTTAAAAAGGAACTTATTTCTATTGTTCCAGAAGCTCAAGATTATGCTGATGTTGTAGTAGCCGGCTTAATTAAAGCATTTGCAAAAAGTTTAATTCCTGAACTCTATCCATATGCATCTGTTGTTGATTTAGAGTTGGATAGAGAATAATATTAAAATTATTCTGTACCCCTAATAAACTATATCTTAAATTGCAGTTTAAGATATAGTTTTATTAATTTTTTCTATAAAATTTTCTAACATATCCTAGTTAAAGTAACTATAGCAATATTTACTAGATTAATTCCAATTATTATTCTTTTTTAGTATATAATGTTTATAAATATTTTTATAAAAGGAGGTTTATATAATTAATAAAAAAAAAATAAGTAAAATTATTTTAATGGTGATTTTATCTTTGTTAATTGCTCTATTAGTATTTGCTGATAAAAATACTAATAGTAATGTACAAGAAAGTACTATTAATAATGAAAACCCTAAGTCTGAAAACCTAGATGATTTAAGTATTCAGCAATTAACAGAAATTAGAGATAAGGATATTGACCAAAATTTAGAGTATCTTAAAGCATTTGGAGCAAATTCAATTCAAGATCTCCAAGATCGTAAAGATGATATTTTAAATTCTGATTTAGGATTAGTCGCTTTCATTAATAAAAATTACAACAACCTAACAGAAAAAGATAAATTAATAAAACAAATTAAACTTACAGAGTATTTAAATTCTAAAAAAGATATAATAGACCCTTCAGGTGATTACTTTAATTTAGTAAACCAGGATTACCAACTTAGTGAATATTTATTACAGAATGGAAAAGATTCTGATACGATATCATATGAAAATCTAAAATTTTTAATTAATAATTTAGAAGATGTTTCTAATTTTATTGACTATGATATAAAAGATGTAATAGAACATATTGATCCTTCAATAAAAACATCACTTTCACAAGATCAGAAATCATCTTTAAACAATGAGCTTAAAAAAATATATTTAGATGATAATGTGAATATAGAAATTAAAAATAAAATTAAAGCATTACAAGGTTACACTAATGATTAAACTAATAAATTTGAACTTCTACATGTCAAGTGGACAGTTCAAATAATTAAAAATTAAGCTAAAAGGTCTAGGTTTAATATTGAATTGAACTTAGGCCTTTCTTGTAATATTCCATTAGGCTACCTACAATATTTTCGGAATTTTGCATCACAGTTATCTCAATCTAAGTAAAAAAAAGAATGTATTATTTAAATTTATCTTTTTGACTTTCTATAAGCATTTTCTCAAGTTCATCAGGGCTATATTTATTAAACGATTGATTTATATTATGAAATCTAGTTTTAACAGTCGGAATAGGTTTATTAGATGTACTATTAGCTTTAATTAACTTGTTAGTCAGTGTCTTTTTAAAATAGTTATATGCTTTAGCCTTTATTTTTTCTTCATTGTCTTGTTCTAATGTAATCAATATAGACTCTTGCAACGCCTTTTTGTAATTAATATCTTTAAAATCATATGTACAAAAATCTTTCATAAAATCATTTAACGTTTTTTGTGTAAATAATTTTTTGTTAGGAATATAAAAATCTATAATTTCATCAGTTGCTGCTATTTGGTTAAGTTCAGGTTTTTTTATACATTCTTTATCATCTATTTTTTCACCAAAATATTTACGTGTTTCATGATCTTGTACTAAAAATACTATTTCATTTATTTTTCTATTTTTTCTTAATTCTTCTTTTATTTCAACTTTCATGTTTCCCTTTTCATTTATCTCATTTAAAGCTCTTTTTAAAAGTTTTTGTTTGAATACTTTATATTCAGGATACATATCTGATTCAAGTTTTAAATAATATCTTAAATTTTCTAACTTATATTTAACCTCTACTGTTTTATTTTCTCTACTCCAAAGTCTAAAAAAAGTATACAATCTTTGCGTATATGCACCTTTAAATCTAAATAATAATTCTAAGTTTAAAGGTGTATATCCATTACCAACTTTCTGCATTTGTAGAAAATCTGTTATGTGTTTATATAAAATTTCATGTAAATTTATTTCGTATATATCATAATCGTGAATATACTTAGATTCTCCTATCAATCCACTTTTATATGTTATTAATCCTTTTGTATCTTTATCTATGTAATCAAACTCCAATATTGTTTGATGAAGAGTTATAAGCATATCATTTATATTTTTTTGGGTTAAGTCATTATTATTTTTAAATACATCTTTAAAATCATCCCTTGTTAACATACAAGTGTATTTAGAACTATCTTTATTTTGCTTTTGTGCATTGAATAATATTTTATAAAACAACTTATTTTCAAGTGCTGTGCATGTGTATTTTCCTTTTATTATATTATTTGGTTGCATTAAAATTTCCTTTTTACTCATATTGTACCCCTTTTGTAATTTGTAATAAGTAAATTGTAGCATATGAAATATAAAAGGTATATATTTCTTTATTCTTGTGTACCTTTCACTCTTAACTTGTGTACCTTTCACTCTTAACTTGTGTACCTTTCGCTCTTAACTTGTGTACCTTTCGCTCTTAACTTGTGTACCTTTCACTCTTAACTTGTGTACCTTTAACCTCTGTACCTAAGTATTTTCAACGTATTCACAACCCCTAAAAACTATTAAAAACTATTAAAAACTATTTAAAAACTGTTAAAGAATTTTTTCTTCTTTTTAATAAACTAGAACATTAAACTTATAAATAAAAATACGCATTAATTATATAAAACAACTAATACGTATCAATCTTTATATATATTTCTAATTTTAGTTCTACCTAATAAATAGTCAGCTATTAGATTTAAAATTTGTTCATCTGAGGGTAGAATCCTAAAAACACATATTTTACACGTTAGGGCGAGTTTACCCTTTATTTACAATGTGTTAAGTGATTTTATAGGTTTTACTAATAAATCAATCTAAATTTAAATGTTTCAACAATATATAAATAAAATTAAGTTCAGATAAGTATGGATGAAAATGAGCTTAACGTACAAAATTCCCATTTCCCTGACGCTACCCCTAATACGCTTATTTTTAAAATTATAATTTCTTTTTTAAAAATAATTTAGGTGTCAGACAAAAAATAATTATTGTAGGTATAATCATAATTTTAATAGAAAAATTATCAAAGCAAACCTGAGCTATTATAAAACAACAGCCTATCAATAAAAATCTAATCTTAGTTATTAAAATTTTTAGATTTTCATCTATATTATATTGATTTAAATCTTTTGAAAAAGATAAAGTAATATTTCTAGGTAATATCAAACATATAAAAATACACATTAAACATAAAGTGTAATAATTAAAAAAATCCAAATTTTTCATATTTACCTCCATTTATTATATATTAGCATAACACATGAAAAATATATAAACTTAAAATATGCTATTATTTAATTACAAAAACTTAAGGAGAAAAGTATGAAAAAGAAGATTACTAAAATTATAATAATAATAGCCTTAATATTTAGTGTATATCTATATTTAAATATTAGATCACATGAGGTTTTAAGCAGGAAAAGTATTAGTATAATTGAAGAAATAAAGTCCCCAAATAACGAATATAAAGCAGTTGTATTTTTAGATGGAGGCAGCGCAACAGTATCTAATAATATAAGAGTTGCCATTGTTAAAGATAGTAAAAAAAGAATTTATGATTCTGATGTGGTTTTCTTTCAAGATAAAGTAAGTTCTGTTGATGTCAAATGGAATAATGATAATGAATTAATTATTAATTACTATGAAGATGAATACAGTAGAATAATTGATATGATTAATCGTATTGAAAATATTAATATTAAATATAAAAAAATACATAAAGGGCTTACCGAATAATAAAAGTATAGTTCAAAAATATAGTAATTTCCATATAAAAAAAGAAACTTAGAACTTTATTACAACAACAATAAAAATGTAGTAGCAATAATGCCTTAAAGTGTAGCAATTCAACATGTACAAAATTAGATAAAATATTTTATTGTATTTTTCACTATAAGGTGAATTACTATCTAATTAATAACTTACATATAGGTTATTAAAAAATTTAAGGAGGTACTTAAAATGGCAGTAGTTGCAATAAAAAATCCTTCATCATTTTCTATTAGATATGAGGAATATGATGAGAAGAAAGAAAAAAACGTTACAAGAAGTAAAACATATGGAAGTGTAAAAGCTGATGCAATACATCAGGATATATTTGATGTAGCAGAATCAATCGTAACTCTTACAGATATAAATCCAATGGGATATGTAAGAACTGATAAAACAATATTAAGTAAATAATTTAAGGGGGTAAATTAAATGCAAGCTAAAAGACTACTTATGACTTTTAAGAATCGTGAAGATAAAAAAATATCTGTCGGTATAGATAATCCAAGAGAAAATGTAGCAGAAAGTGAAATAAAAGATGTTATGGATGTAATATTATCTAAAAATATATTTAATCCAAACGGATTAGAATTAATAAAGAAAGAAGAAGCTAAAATCGTAGTAACAGATACTACAGAGTATGATCTAGTATAATCGTAAAGCTTAATCGAAAAAAGGCTATAGTGATAAGCTATAGCTTTTTTTAAAATAAAAATTATGTGAGGGAGGGAAAAAGCTTTGGAAACTTTATATACTACAGTAGCTAACTTAGGATTTCCTATAGCTATAGCTTTTTATTTATTAATTCGTATTGAAGGTAAATTAGAAACTTTAACTACAAGTATAAATAATTTAAGTATCAATATCGAAAAATTTAATAGAAATTAAGAAGATCCCTCACATAATATTTAAAATAAAGAGAGGCCAACTTAACAAAATCAAGTCTAGACTCTCTTTATTTATGTATATATAGAAGTATTAAAAAAGCTAGTTTTCTTATAAATAACCCTAACTAGTTATTTATACATTTAATAATTCGTTTGAAATTTCTTCAAATATTTCATCACTTATTCCAAGTTTTTTCTTAAATATTTCATCATCTATTCTTACAACAATCACTTTATCTGGAGATATTTTTTTAATAATCTCTTTTATTTTCTTAACTGATTTATTATCATCGTTATATCCTTTTATGATAGTAATTTCAAATATAAATTTACCATTGTATTGTTTATTAAATAAAGTCATATTTTCAATATATTCTTTTAACGTATATTCTTCAATTGGCCTTTGAACTTTTTTAAAGTGTTCTTCTGTTATTACCTTTATCTCTCCAATAACTTCATCACATTTATTAGCAATTTTTATATATTCATCTTTTGCTAATAAATATCCATTAGAAAGTAGCCTTACAGACAAATCTTTTGACTTAATAAAATCTATAATATCATCAATTTTATCATGTACTAGAGCCTCTCCTTTTGAATTAATAAATATTAACTCTGGTTTTGTATCTTCTATCTTTTTTTCTAGTTCAATTAATGAGCTCTCTACTTCATCAAATGATTTTTGAGTATCTATCTTATTTTTTGACCTTCCTATAGGACAAAATATACAATCAAAATTACAATATTTCTCTGGTAGTATATTAATTTCTAGTACCCTTTTTCCATCTTCAATATAAATGTCTTTATAACTAAAATTACTCATAAATCATACTCCTTAAAATTATTTTATTAATAACTCTTTATTGTTAATATCAAGTATTGATATGCTGCATGTTCCACCTAGATTTTCTTGTACTAAATTAGATAAATCTTTCAAAGCATTCTCAAACGCTTCTACTCTTTTTTCATCAACTAATTCAATACATAAAAAAGCATTTTTTGTATCTTCAGTTAACATTGTTCTTA
Organism: Peptostreptococcaceae bacterium VA2; assembly: GCA_000686145.1. Lineage (GTDB taxonomy): Bacteria > Bacillota > Clostridia > Peptostreptococcales > Peptostreptococcaceae > Romboutsia_D. The sequence continues at coordinate 17,599 of JMMB01000003.1, forward strand.
CTGATTCACGCCAATTCCAACATCTACAAATAGCTCCATCATCATCTTTATATACTATTTCACCCTCATATGGTGGCTCACTTTTATCTGTTCCTAAAGTAATAAAACTTTCATCTCCAACTGCTTTAGTCAATCTTATGTCTCCAACAAATGTATCAATATCTTCGCCACCACATGGTAGTGCATATCTTAATGATATAGAATTATAAATATCAACTAAAGGATTAATTGTTCCTAAATTTTTTCCGCTAGAAACTCGCTTTAATAATGCTTCAATTGATGATCTTGCACCTTTTTTTGTTTTGAATTTTTTAAATGCATCTCTCCATACTTTTATAACTTCATTACTGCTAAATTCCTCATTTTGTAAGTGTTTTGAAACTTCTTTTTCTGAACTAGAAATCATATTTTCATATCTGTCTTTATTTTTTATAGAGTTGTCTATATCATAACAAGTAACAATACCAATTTTCGAATTTGGGAATATTACCCAAAAATCATCTTCAATAATAAATTTTTTCATTAAAACATACCTCCTAAAAATATAAATAAAAAAAATCCTAGAAATATTATACATATCTTCCAGGATTTTATCCTTCCGTGTTCACAGTAAACTGCGCGTTTTCTCTCGGACCAGCTAGTTACAAACTACGGAACCCTAGAAAACTTATCATAATTAAATTATAACTTACAAGTTTAAATAATAGCTAATTTTATCATAGCATTAAATTTAAATCAAATAAAAAATTTGTTATTTAAACTATATCCAAGTTACTAAGCCCTTACAATCTAACCCATTCACTCTCAATTACTGACCTATCAAACCCCTTAGGAAACTCCGTTATTGGACATAGTTACCCTACAAATAAGTGTAGAGTAACTTCCTAACCCCTTGAGGCTCAGCCATGTATACCACCATGGAAGGTCGGACTAGTACAGTCAATACTCACCTTTGCAATTTAATGCTAATCACCAACACCCCAGACAATGATAGGTATTTGAGTATCTCCACAAAGTGTTGCCACCCCTAGCTTTTGTTTGTTGTAGTATCTAGTCACTACTCTCACCCCTTCTATGTGGTACTAGACACATATATATGGTGATGGGATTGGCTACCCATGTATTTAGTTGGCTATATAGTGTTCCTGGTCAGGTGTCTACATTACTCTTGGTCAAATACTCTTCCTTATAAAACCATCTTGCTATTTAATTTGTATTTAATATTGGAGCTATTTTTATACATTAAAAAAGCCTGTCCTCCATTGTGTTGGAAAACAGGCATATAAGTTCATTAGTTATAATTTTTTAAAATTCTCTATTTACATATGTATAATTTTTTTGTATAATTATTATATTAATATGTAATAAGAAGTTTTAAATTTACTAACTCTTTACACAGTGTTTGCAGCACTTGGTAGGTTTAATATTAAGAAGGACTTTGCAGGTCTTGCTTAATACTGTAGATTTAAGACTTTTTTTATTTTTTTGTAATTAACTAAGTATAATTTTAGCATTATTTGAAGAATAATGTAATATAATTTTAAAAATCAAATCTAGTATTTCCAAGGGGTTAAGTAAATCATAGTTTTACTTACCTTAAAAACATAAATACACCTAAAAAATCTTACTGATAATTTAATCAGTAAGATTTTTTTTAATTATACTCCATGTGCCACCATGATGGAGTACAACTGTTATAATATATAATAAATTGTGTTACAAACATGAAAGGAGATTAACATATGGAAGATACTATTTTATTAAAAGATAAATTAACTAGTGAAGAAAAAATTAAATATATATTAGATTTACAAGATAAAGGATTGTCTAGAAAGCAGATTAGGGAAGACATGGGCTATAAAAAAACAGGCAGCCTTACAGACCTAATGAAAAGATATGGCTATGTTGTAGTTAATGAAAAATTTATAAAAGGTGGTGAACGCCACCCACATGACACCCACAATATAGTTGTTGGATCTATTAGTGATGCAACATTATCACATGACACAGAGATGCAAGAAAAATTATTTAATATGATTAATAAATATGATAAGTTTATTGAAGTTTTAGATTGGTATGAGAGCGAGAGAAGGCAAGTGGGTGGCACTAGCCCTATAGTTGAAATAGTACAAGGTTTACAAATAAATTATAAAGATACAAAGACTATGAAAACTAGTATTAGAATAGATGAAGAGGTATGGGAGAAGTTCAAAGAACTTGGTGATGATAAGTATAAACATATCTCAAATGCAAAGCTAATATCACAGGCAGTACATGAATTTGTAGAGAAATATAAGTAAGGGGTAAATTGAAGATTTATCAAAAATGATTAAAAAGTAATGCTAGTAAAATATTAAAGGTGTTAGGCAAGTATGCTGCTTTTAAATGTGGAGTTGAATGGTTTATAAGTATCGTCGATGCAGTAGTTGGAGTCTCTGATAGCATAGATGATCTTGTGTATAACGTAGTAGACAGATGTTTACCTGGTCTTTCAACAAAACAAGTTAAATCAGTCACTAGGGTTATAAGAGTTTTAATGCCGATTTAGACAAGGGAGGTATTTTCTTAATGGATAAAAAGTTTTTAATTTTTAATTTAGATAAACTAAGAAAAGATAGGGACTATTTTATAGTAGTACTTTTTCTGAATTTTATAGTGTTTGGAGTTCCGATAATAAGCTTAGCGAATGAAACTAATCTTAGTATACATAATCTTAGTGTACAAAGACATATATCTACAATCATATGTTTTACAATAACGCTGATTTATTTAATTTGTATTAAAAAGGAATTCAGATTAATGAAAAAGAATTAACTTACTTTTGAAATAAAAAAATTACCAAAAATACCTTTATTATTTGATTTTATATGAGACTTATTATTTAATTTTAGGCTTTTAGAATAGTTATTAAATTCATTCCTTAGATTATTTTTAGTTATAAAATCTTTCGGATCCTTGATTAACTTGTTCTTTTTATAAGGTATTATGAGAGTGAGAGAAGGCAAGTGGGTGGCACTAGCCCTATAGTTAAAATAGTACAAGGTTTACAAATAAGTTATAAAGATACAAAGACTATGAAAACTAGTATTAGAATAGATGAAGAGGTATGGGAGAAGTTCAAAGAACTTGGTGATGATAAGTATAAATATATTTCAAATGCAAAGCTAATCTCACAGGCAGTACATGAATTTGTAGAGAAATAAAAATAAGGCACATTAATGAATGTGCCTTATTTTTATACGTATTTCTATTATCTTCTATATGCTCATTTAATTTTTGTTCAATTTCCTTCAATTCAACTGTATAAGTTATATTTACTATTACCATATCTACATCCCCTTTAATAAGATATTTTTAATACACTCAATCTAGTTCTTTTTTATATTAATGTCAACTATATATCTCGGCTTCCCTCGAAAATGGATATAGATTTTCTCAAAAATATAATAACCAAGATCTAGTGTCTATGGCATTGGACGAATACATAGAAAAGTATAAGCTATAATTTAAAATACACTATAAATTATGCTAAAATATCCCTTAGAATCCATCTATAACTAAAATAATAAAATTAAGGATAAGTAGACCGTTTAGTTCTAAAACAAGCTTTAAAATCGAAGATATAGCTTTATAAGTTAATAAAATAAAGAAAGGGCGAACTTAACAAAATTAAGTTTGCCCTCTCTTTATTTATATGTATATTACAAGTGTTAAAAACACTAGTTTTAATATAACTAACCCCTAAATAGCAATTTTAAGGCTAGTTATTCTTCATCAACAAATTCAAATAAACTTTCAACTGAAGTATTAAAAACTTTTGCTATATCCATAGCTAACTTAAGAGATGGATTATATCGTCCATTTTCTAAATGAACTATAGTCTCACGTCTTACCCCAACTAATTGGGCTAATTCATTTTGTTTAATAAGAGCTTTTTCTCTATACTCCTTAATATTTGTTTTTAAAATAGGCATTTAATTATAAAATCCCTTTCTATCATAGTATATAAATAACAATAATCTAAAAATTGTAAGTAATAGTAAAGTTGATGTAATTACTAATCCAAGAATATTAACAGATTTAAATATATAAGAAGTATTAGGTGTTGTAGCAAACATACCAATTAAGGCTACAGCTACAAATATAAAGTCTATACTTATTTTGTTTACTTTTGATAATATAGTTTCAGATAATTCATCATTAATCCCTTTGAATTTCAAGTGGCAAGTGATCATAATGACTATCCATACCCACCATGCTAATGATACATAATCTGAATATTGTGAGTTAAAGTAAAGGTCAAATATTGAACTTAATAAAATAAAAAGCATCGTGAAAATATCAAAAGTAAGTTGTGATTTAATAGTAAATTGACTATTGGACATATAGTCAGCCCCCTTTGTTAAGTGATATATTTATAACATTTCGTGTTATAAATATATCACTTAACAAAGAACTTTACAAGTGTTTATGTTATAAATACTTCACTTTTAAATTTTATAATATAAACTATTCTCTAAAAACACATTTAAAGATATCTAGTAAAAATGCCCTTAGAATCCATTTATTTGGATTCTAAGGGCATTACTTTTATCCTAAATACATAACTAACCCCTAAATAGCAATTTAAGTGATAGTTAACATTATTACCACGTTAAAGCACCCATTTTAAATCCTATAAATGCTAAAACTAGGCCTACACATATTAATGAAATAGATATTATAAGTATTAATTTTGAAGACTTCACTCAATTTACCTCCTAACTCTATTTAGAGATTTTATCCCTAAATTAGCAATGAATTTAAAAGCTTTATTACATAAAAATAAAGTTAGCATAATTAATATAACTCCTACCCCTATTGCTATAAGAGAAATGCCCATAGCTAATAAAGCTGTTGGTAATTTAGAAAATAACATAGTAAAACTAAATAGTAGTGTCTTGATACCATTGAAAATAGCGAATCCTGAAATTCCAAACAACGCAAGTATTAAAGATAGAATTACTATTACAACAAAGCATATAAATATTGCTATGATAAAAGCTGCAGGAAGAGCTATAGGTGCTGTAAATATTGATAGTATAATTATCCAAAATACATTTATTTTATCTTTTAGAGTCCTATTTTCTAGATTTATCTCATTTTTAACATAGCTGGATAATATTTCAGAGGCTACATGTGAAGGTGTTCCAAATTTTTGAGTTACGTCAACACTGTTGTCAATTTTAGCATCTACAAAATACTCTTTATAATAGTTTAAGGCTTCATTAACTTCATGAGTTGGTAAACTATTAAGTTTTTTTCTTAATTCATATATAAACTTGTCTTTATTCATCTATTATCCCTCCTAATAAAATTTTATCTACATTATATTTAAAAATCCCCCATTCAGATACATATTCTTTATATTTTTGTTTTCCTTTCTCTGAAATTTTATAATATCTTCTATTACGACCTTGGTAAGGTTTATCATAAGTTAGAACATAATCATTTGCTTTAAGCCTTCTAAGAACTGGATATAGAGTAGATTCTGATATACTAATAATTTGATTTACTTGTTGCGTTAAAATATATCCATATGTATCTTCTTTTGTAAGTACGGCTAATACACAAGCATCGAGTAAAGCAGAGCCTAGTTGAAATGACATTTTTACCTCCTTGATTATATTGATATATAATATTATACGTCATATAATATTATATATCAATAAGAGTTTGATAAATTATACTTATATTTCCATTTTGATAACTATAATACTAGGGCTATTTAAGAAACTTAATAAAATATTTTTTATATAGGTATAGCGTCGCTGTAATGCGGAATCTGTACGTTAAGTAAAATTAAGTCAGTATTTTAAATGATTTGAATGTTTTAAGTGTTACTAAAAATTAATGATTTTGATACAAGTCAATTGGAACTATATAAGCCGTTGATTTAACTTAACTTTAGGTTTATCCCCATTGAATAGACTTTATTGGAATAAAATATGTATTTTTTAGTTCATAAACTGATCTAAATTCATCTAAGTTATAAAATTTGAGTAAAAATATTAATTTTTTTATATATAAAATCACTCAATCCGTTGGAAACATCGGTTAAAATCGCCTTAACATACGGATTTCGCATTTTCCTGATGTTATCCCTACTAAAACAGATATTTTCATGAGTATTCACAAAAAATAATATCTCTAAAAACACGTTTCGAGAGTAGTAAAAATGCCCTTAGAATCCATTTATTTGGAGTCTAAGGGCATAAACTTTATTTTAAATATAGAAACTGCAATTTTAAGGATACTTACTTTAATTTACTTTGAATTTTTTCTAAATTTAGTTATTTTATTTACTAACTGGGTAGGTGATAATGGTTTAAAATAACACCACCATAATTCAAATGAGACCCTATAAACTAATAAATATGATATAAAGTTCCCTAAAAAAATAATATTTTTATTATTATTAAGTTTACGTATACATGATAAGAATATATAGGCTAAAATCATAACCAAATATCCTAACATTGATCTTTGTGTAAAATCTAAATACATTGATATAAATGTAAATGGAATTCCATATGTAAGTAAAATTAAAATACTTATTATGTTTTTTTACATACCAGAGTTAACTGCAATAACATATAGTATAGTAATTGCTATATATATCGCTACTATTAAACAATAATGAATTGCCATATTTATTTTTTTATTTATTATCCAATATATTCATGACAAAAAGCAATATATTAAAAATACACCTACTACCATTTGAGGAATCTTATATGGGTTACTATATAGACTTGGTTCAAAAAACCGCGTAGGTGCGGATATAATGTATATAAGTCCAATTCCTCCTATAATCCAATCTAGCATCTTCCAGTCCTGATACTTACTCATTTCTAAATTCACTCCATTCAAAATAATTTACTGGATATGGGTGATACTCATTTGTAAAAAGACTTGTTGATTTAGACTTTTAGAATATGTTTAATAAATAATATGTTTTTTTGGAACAGTAACTATGTATCTTTTCTAAAAGTACATCTTTTGAAAGTATACATAGTTACTGTTATAAGAATTATACTTCTGATTTACGCATGTATTTCGTCATCTCCAAAGTAGCCTATATCCCACTTGTCAAAAATCCATAAACAAAATCAATTAAAAAAGGAATGGCAACTCCTATAAAAGTTAAGATAATTCCTGTTTTTTGAATTGAATTTAAACGAATAAAGTCCTTTTTAAAACCAATTAATAGAAAAATTACACCTAAAAAACTTACAACACTTCCTAGATCATATAAAATGTCCATAATTTCACCTCGCAGATATTATTTAATGAACTCAAAGTTATTTTAACATATTATTGGAATAATTTTACATAAAGATGAAATATGAAAGTTTAAACAATACTTTAAAAACTTATTTAAAGATATCTAGTAAAAATACCCTTATGATCCAAATAAATGGATTATAAGGGCATTACTTTTATTTAAAAATAAATAACAATTCCCTAAACTGCGATTTTAAGACTAATTATTAATAAAAAAAATATGCGTTTCAAAACTTGATATACTTATAATAAAATAAGCAGTATTTGTAGGTTTTAGTGGGTGTTAATGTATATAAATACAATAATTTGGAAGTATAATTATATAGTTCTAAATTATTTGGAGGAAATTATATATGTTTAGAAAAATATTTATTTATACAATAATATTATTATTGAGTCAGAGGAAACTCTATAATAGTAATTTAATTTGTAATGCAGAAACACTCTCAAGTAATGATTTAAAAGATGAAAACATTCAACTTAAACATCAAATCAAAACGCTTGAAGGTACAATTTCATTACTTAAAGATGCATTGGATGAACTAGGTGCTGCAACACCAAATAATGTCGTAAATATTTGGGCTAAAGGTATACAAACAAGAAATGGTTATTTACAATATTATATTTTATGTGACAGAATGAAAAATGAATTTAAAGAAGAGTTATCTAAATCTCAACGCACTTCTTGGGTAACTGGGTATTTAAGCCCTTGGGTATCAAGTTATGATATTGTGAATATAGAAAAAATAAATTCTTTAAAGTATAGATTTACTATAAATTTTAATTTGGATACTTCTATAGGTCCCAAGGATTCAACAGAAAGTACTGTTATTACAACTAAAATAGATAATAAATGGTGTATAAATGATATAGAGTGGAATGATACTATGAAAAAACGTATATTTTAAGTTATAAGATATTAATAGTTGAGTAGGAGAGTAAACATATTTAAAGAGTGCTAGTAAAAATGTCCTTAAAATCCATTTATTTGGATTATAAGGACATTACTTTTATCCTAAATACATAACTAACCCCTAAACTTCAATTTTAGGATTAGTTCCCTAAATAAGCACTAAACATTATTATTTACTTAGTTTTATCGTTATTTATAGGTGTATCAAATGATGGTGGAGTAATATTTATTTTGCTATCATGATTAGGTCCAGGAGTAGATAAGTCAAAATATAATTTAGAATCTTCTGTAACTCCAAAGTCTCTATTTGAACCTGTATCCTTAACTTTGTTTAACGCATCTCTAAATAAAGCATTATGTGCTTCTTCTCTATTAAGTAAGAAGTCTATAGTCTCTCTAACATGTTTATCTTCAATTTGTCTATATAAATATTCGTATACAACTTTTGCTCTTTGTTCTGATGCTATATTAGATAATAAATCTGCAACTAAATCACCTGTTACAGTTACATAATCTGCAGTCCATGGTGCACCTGATGAATTTATTAAAATAGGTGATAATCCAGTTAGTACATGTGTCTCTATCTCTCCTGATTCAACAGAGTTATAATCCACATCATGTCCGTTAAGTAAATTTATAGTTTGAGCCACCATCTCCATATGACTAAGTTCTTCTGCTGCTATATCCATAAATAAATCTTTTATAACAGGATCTTTTATTCTAAAGCTTTGTGCGATATATTGCATTGCTGCTTTAAGTTCCCCATTACCACCACCTAATTGTTCTTGCATTAAAACCGCATATTGAGGATTTGGGTTTTCTACTTTTACTTCTCTTAATAACTTCTTATCATGTTTAAACATTTTAATATGTACCTCCATTTGATTTCTAGTTAATAATATATTTTCCGCAGAATTTGAATTTATGCATACATAAAAATTTAAATATAAAAGATAATATGTATAAATCTTAAAATTTTTTTAAAATATTTAATTAATATAGCAGTAGTATTAATATGTTTGAATTTTTTCTAAAAATCCATTTAAATAGTTTTGATACTAAAAAGGAGTATTGATAATCGATACTCCTTTAACTATACTCTAAAAAATTATTTAAATGGATTTAGTAAAAAAGCGCTTAAAATCCATTTATTTGGATTCTAAGGGCTCTGTATCGTTTTGAAATAAATAACTACTCTCTAAAGTGAAATTTTAGGGATACTTAAAAATATTTTATGTTATATGTTATGCGAATGTTTTTAAGTAAACATATACTAGTAATTTCTTAAAATAAAGACTGATAAAAATAATTTTCATTTTTAAAAATTCATGAAACTATAAAGTTGATTAAGAAAGAGCTACATTAAGATTTAAAGTAGCTCTTTGAATTAAATTGAAATTTAATTTCTACAATTTTTATTACAACTACAACATGAAGAGCAGCATCTACATCTACTACACATATTTCTTCTTAAAAATCTTCTTCGACATCTAGGACATCTAAAATGTCGTTTAAAAAAACAACATATATTCATCAAATCACCTCTGTAAAAAGAGTTAAAAAATATAAAATTTATATTAATACTTTTTATATTTTATGCAGAAAATGTATTTTTTGTGATTATTTTGAATAAAAAATATATAAATTTGAGAAAAATCGAAATTAAGATTAGTTTTTTATATTATTTGCCCTTAGAATATAATTTTAAGTTATACTCTAAAACCACATTTAAAGATATCTAGTAAAAATGCCCTTAAAATCCATTTTTTTAGATTTTAAGGGCATTAACTTTATTCTAAATACATAACTAGTCCCTAAACGGAAATTTTAAGGTTAGTTATATTGACATGCCTGTTCTTTTGATCTTATGACCAATAAAATTTTAGACACTAAAAATAATACAGGTAACTCTATCAAAGGACCTATTATAAGAGCCAGTGATATTAAAGGTTTATCTGGAAATGTTGCTACAGCAATAGCTAAAGCTATTGGTGAATTTCTAGCAAGAGTAGTTAGATTTAACGCAACACTATCTTCATAATTCAAGTTAACCAGCTTACTTGCTAATCTTCCAATTATAAAGTTAATTATGAAGAATAACAATATCGGTACTAAAAGAATTAATAATACTTGAATATTTTGTAAAAGTACTTTACCTTGTGAAGCAAACATAGAGATTATAGCTAAGTTTAAAAAATATCCCTGATAATCACATGCCTTTGGAACTAACTTATTTTCAAATGTGCTATTACCTATTTTATTTATAATAAATTTTCTAACTATTATTGAACATAAAAGAGGTATCATTAAACTATATATAACTCCTTGAGCCAAGCTTGTGATATCTATATCTACACTAGTTCCCCCTAGTATGAATATATATAGTGGTAATAATAATAGCTGTAGTATCAAGTTTAAAGGTAGTATAGATGATCCTAGCGCAACATTTCCTTTAGCTATTCCTGTAAATATTAAATACCAATCAGTACAAGGTGTAACCATGAGCATAATAAACCCTATTAATAAATCTGGATTATTATTTAAAAATAACTTTCCTAAAATAAAAATAATTATCGGTGTGCATATAAAATTAATAATTACTGATATTAGTGTAAATTTTAAGTTTTTAAATGAACCCCCAATGTCTTTTAATGGTATTTGTACAAACACCAAAAATAGCATTATCATTAATGATGGCGTTATTAAATATTCTGAATACATCTGTATAAAGTCTATTTGACCTATTAAAATACCTATTACAACCATAAATAAGATAATAAGACTTTGGAATTTATTTACATTTTCCATAGTAGTTCCTCCTTAATTGTATTAAAAATACATTTCATATGAAATTAAATATCATTACTAATATTTTAGCACAATGATGATGAATATTTTTAAAATCTATTTAATAATAAAAATACTTTGTTTTTAAATGGATTTTTAACTATACTTAAAAAAAACATTTAAAGATATCTAGTAAAAATGCTCTTAGAATTCATCTATTTGGATTCTAAGGGCATTAACTTTATTCTAGTCCCTAAAGTAAAGTTTTAAGACTAGTTATCTATTTTGTAATATAATAGTGAATTAAGGTAAAGTAATTAAAATAGAAATTACAGCATTATAATATGTGTATTGAATAATGAGTACATTTAATTAATTGTGAAGAAAACGATTAGAGATCGTATTAATACATGAGAGGATAAATAGAAAATGAATAATATTTATAAAAAAGTATTTGATGTAATGGAAAGTCTTGATATTTCATATGATGTCATTGAACATCCAGCAGTATATACTATAGAGGAAATGGATAAATTGGGTATCGACAGTAAAAATGAAGTGGTTAAAAACTTATTTGTTCGTGATGATAAAAAGAAAAGATATTTTTTAATAATTCTTCAAAAAGATAAACGAGTTGACTTGAAAGAAATTAGAAAGGAATTAAATTGTAGACCATTGAGTTTTGCTTCCGAAGAAGACTTATGCAAGTATATGAAACTAAGTAAAGGATCTGTTACCCCATTTGGTGTATTAAATGACTATGATTGTAAGGTGGAAGTTGTTTTAGATAAAGATATTTTATCATTTGAACGTATTGGTGTTCATCCAGATGATAATACAGCAACTGTTTTTATTTGTCCGCAAGACTTAGAATCTATAATGAAAAATCATGGAAATAATATTTCTTATATAGTGATTTAAAATTTATAAATATTATATTTTGAACTAGTTTCTAAAAAGTTATTTAAAGAACTCTAGTAAAAAAGTCCTTAAAATCCATTAATTTTGTTTTATTATAACAATTCCTAAACTAAAATTTTAGGAATTGTTATAATAAAACTATTTTTAATTTATTTATATATCACACAAATACAACTTCAATATTTCTTGCTTATCGAGTTTATTGGTATCACTAATATCAATAAAATAAGACAATTGCCATTTTTGTGTCGCTATAGCTTGCTTATTTACTGGAGTATCCCAACTAGGATATACTCTAATTCCCATTTTTCCATCTTGCTCATTCGTTTTAAGAATGCCTTTTTTAATAAGAATACTTTTTGGAAAAATGAATTGACCAAAGTATTTATCTGTAAAAGTATTTATTACTAACAAATCTAGGGATCGATAATCTGAAAATGGTTGATTTTTATTTTTATTATCTTTTTCCCAAAAAACAACGAATTGACCAATTTTATTTGGAGTTATTTTGGCAACCCTAAACCTAATAGACTTAGAGTTTAATTGGAACATACCAGCCCCGTAATCTGAGTTTTGCTTCTCTTCCTTCTGACTCTTAATAATTAAATTGTTTGGCTCATAAAGTACTTTCTTTACATAGTTAATTGCATTGTGAAATTCATTCATATTTTCTCCTTTAAAATATAAAGTATTAGTTGCTTTCAGAATCCAGCAAGCGTTTATTTATCTAGCTTTTTTAGTTATATATTTATATTTAACTCTAGTATTGCATAATGTAAACTAAATATCAAATGGAGGTAAATAACCTATTTTATCCTAATCAAATTAAATAATTATGAGTTATAGTAAATTATAATCTTGATATTAATCAAAATAAATTAAATACTATTCCTAAAAAAACATTTAAAGATATCTAGTAAAAATGCCTTTAGAATCCATTTATTTGGATTCTAAGGGCATTAGTTTTATCCTAAATATATAACTAGTTCCTAAACTGCAATTTTACAACTAGTTACTTTGCCATATTTTTTAGTTAAAACAATTCTTCATTGTCAATAAGATACTACTCCTAAAAGCAGTCTTTCTTTTTAAGATCTAGAAACAGGACTAAAGTCCCCCAATACTTAGCCTCCTAAATAAATACCTTTTGATAAACAAAAAAATCTTACTGATCATTTAATCAGCAAGATTTTTTTTAATATATATCTTATATAATTTGTACTTAAATTAAACTTAGGGTTACATTTTAGTATTAGAATTTTTTTTCTTATTCTTTAAGCATTTTATTATATAGCTAATAGATATTCCGACAAATATCACTAGAATTGAATATATAACCATTTTTAGAATAAAAGACATTCCAGTATTTAAGGTTAGTTTGAACCAAATTTTACTAGATATAACTCCAACAATAATTAGAATAGCTGATTGTAATTCTTTGTTTAACTTTTTCATTTTAATTTTTTATATAACCTATTTTAGCAAACAGTACTTGTTTTTATATAAGTTACCCTTCCATCTCATTTTCTTTAACTTCCATAAAATTATTTGGTAATTATAGTTTATAGTTTTTCATTTGTTGAAATCCTCTTACTATTTTTTACATTTATATTACAGTTGCTTATTTAATGTATATAGTCTGATATCATCGGGAAATCCATTAATTTCTCCGCAGATAACATAACCATTCTTTTGATAAAAACATGGAGCTTGGAAGGAATACGTAGTCAGATGGACAAGCTGACAGCCAGCATCCTTTGCCCTCTGTTCTATTTCTTCCAACAAATTAGAGGCTATATTTTGCCCTCTGTAATCTTCTTGTACCCAAAGCACCTCTATTTCCAAGGAGGAAAGATAGGTAGAACCTGATACCCCTCCAATAATGACACCTTTTTCGTTGCGAGCTACATTTACAAACTCCACATTGGGAACTTGTAATTTACCGTTTGTTTGTTTCATGTTGTACTTAAGCAAACCGCTTAACCGAACTGAATTTAAAAACTCGTGCTCATCACAGCAGTTAGAAATGCTAATAAACATTTTATACATCCTCTCTAGAGATAATAATAAGTTTTTGAACTGCCTGTCAAATTCCTATTTGTATATTAAAATTCCATAAAACTATTAATTTAATTATAGCAGAATTTATTATTTCTTAGAATGTCCTCTAAAACAGATGTTTTTATGGACAATTACTAAATACTATTCTCTAAAAAGTTATTTAAATGTATCTAATAAAAATGCCTTTAGAACCCGTTTATTTAGATTCTAAAAGCATAAACCTTATTGTACATACTAAATTTGACCACAATAGTGATAAGTAAATTACAATATAGTTAATGAAAAATCTATAAGAGATAGTGCACGCCACCCATAACATAATTGTTAGATCTATTAGTGATCCAACATTGCATATGATAAGTTTATTGAAGTTTTAGATTGTTGTGAGAGTGAGAGAAGGCAAGTGGGTGACACTAACCCTATAGTTGAAATAGTACAAGGTTTACAAATGTTGAAAAAGCTAGTTTTTTTAGAACCAATCCCTAAACAGCGATTACTAAAGCCTAGTTTAGTATCTAAATTGAAAAAATATAGGTTTGTATTGAATCTATACCTACAAATAAATTTAAAGCAAAAACTATTATTAAAAATACACTCAAAAATAAATTAAATTTCATTTTATTTATTTTATATAAATGAATATACCTAATGCTTAAACCTAATATACAAAACGATAATGATATAGCTGATAATCCAGGTATATTAATATTCCATAATAAATACATAGCTGATTATATGATAGCTATAACAGCGAATATTATTGTAATTTTTTTTGTTAGACCATTCCATTGGCTTACTTCTAACTCTATTTATATCTCACCCCTTTTTTAAAGTAAAATCTATATAATTTTATCACTTTACCAAAAACCAACACTTCTTCATTAGCCATAAGAGAATACTACTAAAAGCCGTCTTTCTTTCTAGGATCTAGAAACAGGACTAAACTCCCCCTATTTCCGATAATGCACCTAAAAAAAGATAAGAGAAGTTGTTTATATAGATTGTCACTTCTTTTGTACATATAAAGCGTTTTGTAAGTAATTCATATAAACTAAAGTAGAGTCCATATATCTTTTATATGGACTCTACTTTATAGCTTTTAATATCTATATTATATAAATTGATTAATCTATTTTTTAGATTTCTTTGATTTCTTTTTATACTTTTCCTCATAAGCCATCAGAGCTTGTTCATTAAGCGTAACTTCACTAAACATTTTACTAACTATATCTTCTAAAACTTCTGATACTGTCATATTATTTTCATAAGAAAAAGACTTAACTTTATCAGCAATTTCTTTTTTTAACTTAATACCAAGCATAACTTTTTCCTCTTTTTGCTTAGGTTTATTTATTAAATCTAATACATTTATATTGTTATTTTTACTCTCTATAAACTCTTCTCCTGTTGATTTTTCTTCTATCTTTTGCTTTATATTAAGTAAACTACTTTTTTTGTTTAACATTGGATTTTCAACATTCATATCATATACCTCTTCTTTTTAAAATACATTTAATCTTTATTAAATATTTATTAAATTTTAATTAAATGATAATTAAATATATTTATAATAATTATTAAATGCTAATTAAATCTTCTTTTATATATTCATTTATTAGTTCAGTCATTTCATTTCCTATATCAGTTTTTATTTTTCTTTCTTTTACTTTTACATACTCACTTATTGCTTCGTTATATAAAATAGAATTTTCATAATGAACTGATTTTCTCATAGTTTGCTTAAATGTATTTCTAAGTATTCCTTTTTTATCTGCACACTCAAGCCACATTCTTATTTTATTATTTTCTTGTTTTTCAAATTTAGTTACAACTGGTTTTCTTATATCATCTTTATCAATTCTAAGTGCTTTTTTTATATCACTGTATGTTTTTACTAAAAGATCATAACCCGTTAATGTACTATAACAGCCATAATTTATAATAGGTATTATGTCGCTACAACATATAAATACATTTGTATTTAATACAGATATAGCAGGATTCAAATCAAAAATTATTAAATCATATTCTGATAAAACATTTATATTTTTATCATCTGTTAAATAATTTAATAATGTATATTCTTTACCTGGCTTTGTATTAAGTATTAATTCAAGAGTAACCATGTCTATATTACTTGCTATTATATCTAAGTTTTTAAACTTATCTAATGGAGATTTTATAATCAATTTATCAAGATTAATATTAGTTTCTAATCCATCTTTTAAAGTATATATATCTGATTGGATAACCTCTTCTCCTAGCAAAAATACTGATGCATTTGATTGTGGATCTGCATCTACAAATAATACTTTTTTATTAGGATAATCAAAGCAAAACTGTTGTATAAAATTTAAATTTAAGCAAGTCTTTGAACTTCCACCTTTGAAGCTCATATGTGTTAATATTGTTTGATTTTCAGCCATTTTTCCACTTCCTCTTTATATTAAAAATACATTTAATCTTTATTTAATAATTATTATATCATTTATTAAATACTTTTTTAATATAAATTAAATAAATATTTAATTTATATTATTTCAATAAAAACATCTATGAGATAGCTCTATTTCATATAGAGCTATCTCATAGATGTTTAAATCTTTATATATCCTCTTTAGAGTCTTGTCTTAAATATATATTACAGGTTGTAGGCTATGTGCTTACTTTAATCTTACAACTTGTAAGTGTGTTGCTATACTTAAGCTTGGTACTTATATAGTTTGGTTACCTATCTTTTTAAACATGCTTTAAAATTATAGTTGAAAATTATTTTATTTTAAATGAAACTTCATATATACTTAATCCGTCTAATAAATGTAATACAAATTAAAGGAGAAATATATGGGAGAATTATTATCATTAAAAAGGATTAAATTTAGAAATAAGGATAGTGACAAAGACATACTAAAAAAAGCTATAAAAGGGGATAAAAATGCAATTGAAACATTGGTAAATGAACATAAAGAATATCTGTATAAAACAGCTTTTCTATATACAAAAAATGAACAAGACGCAGTAGATATATGCCAAGAAACTGTTTATAAAGCAATTATGAATATACATAAATTAAATAATCTAGATTATTTTAAAACGTGGATTACAAGAATACTTATAAATAATTTTAATGACATAAAAAGAGATAAACATAAAAGAGAAATAATTTATAACATTGATCAATTTGAAGTAGTTGAGGACATATCGTATGAAAAATTAGAAGAAAAATTAGATTTGTATAATGCTATAGATTTACTAGATGAAAAATTTAAAACTCCTATAATACTTCAGTACTTTCAAGATATGACCATAAAAGAAATCTCTGAAATACTTGAATGTAACGAAAATACAATTAAAACTAACCTAAGACGGGGTAGAGAAAAATTATACAATATATTAATGGAGGGCAAATAAATGGGTAAATTAGATAATATTAAAATACCAGATAATTTTGACTCTACTATAGATCTGGCTATAGACAAAGCTTTAAATGATAAAAAGAAACTTAAATTACGAAAAAGAAAAAGTATTGCAGCTGGACTATCCGGCATTCTTATTGTGGGAACTATAGCTTTAAGTAGCGAAACAACATGGGCATATATCGAAGTTTTCACTGAAAAAATCGAGTCTTTTTTAGGAAGAGATTCTAATGCATTTGATAAATACAAATTTAAAGGAAATCAAACTGATGAGTCTAAGGGGTTAAAGTTTAGTATTGGTGAAGTAATGCTAGATGATAGACAGTTAATAGTTAGTATGACACTAGATTATTCAAATTATAAGTTTAAGTCAAACAATATTAATAAGGAAAATTTATACCCATCATCTGTTACTGTTGCTATTGATGACCTTGTATTCACACCTCAAAGAAGTTCCATAGAGTCAGAGAAAATAAAGGGAGAAGATAAAAATAAAATACTATTCACAACTAGTTTGTCAGCAATAGATACTGATAAAGATGGGTGGTCAGAAACTCCTTATGAGATTTTAGATAAAATAAAATCTAATAAAGATTATGATGTAAAGATTTCATTTAATGAGGTATCTAAATGGGAAGGCCAAGAATATAAACCTATTTTTGGGAAATGGGAATTTAAAACAAAAATAAATGCATCAAATATATTAAAGGATACTAAAGTTTATAAAATAAATAAAACAGTTAAAATAAATGAAGATACATACAAAGGCGATTTTACTATAGAAGAGGTTAGAGTATCTCCTGTTTCAGTTAAAGTTAAGTACAATTATGATCCCTATAACACTATAGCTCCAATGCCTAGAGTAGTTGTTAAAAATCAAGATGAAAAAGAGTTAATCGACATATTTGATAGTAATAGTGAAAATGGTAATTGCAAAGATAAGAAATATATGAGTGGAGAATTTGAATTTATAGGAAATGAGAAAAATATAACTGTAACACCTAGCTTGTATTTTGATGATAAGGTAAACTTATTTGAAGATGGTAATATTGAAATAGCTATAGATTAACAATATATAACATATAAATAGATAAAAAAATGCAAATGTATATTAAAATCACATTTAATTCTACAATATATATCAATAACATATAATTTTTTAAAAAATAAGTCATCTATAATTATAATAACTATTACTTTTATCCTGCTACTAATAGTTGATTATTTCTTTGAGGTTATATTTAGAAATAAAAATAAACTTTATATCAGGTCTTTAGCTATAATAGGTGATGTAAGACTACACCCCAAAGTTTGACCCCAGCACATATAAAGATAGTTGAGCTAGAAGCACTCTTTGCTCCCTCCTCAACTATCTTCCTCGTAATCTCCCCTATAAGTTTTTATTACTACTTTTTATAAACTTTGAGATAACATATGTAATCAATTTTAATAAGATTAAATTGATTATCAAGCATATAACAATCCATAAAAGTACTGATTTCATGAAATCCCCTATTAACAACATATATTTTTATTATAATTCCTAAGACTTAACACAAGGTACCTACCCATTAACTGTATAAGCACCTTCTTTATAAAAAAAACTAGAACTCAACCGAAAAATCATAATACCTTTTTAAGCCAACATTTGTCAATCAATAAATAAATACTTTTCTTTTGTTTATTTATATTTGGTATTCTACATCAAACTATAATTTACCTACTCAATTCTTATATATAAAAACTATTCTCTTATTTTCAATATTAAAAATCCAATAAGCACCTAATACACTTATAAAAGATATCTAACCTTTCTAGAAAGACAAGTTTACCCTTGTCCTTCAAAACATCAAAAGCACAAAAACCCTAATCTAAAAACGAAACAGGACTAAAGTCCCCCCAATACTAAGAGAACATTTTTCTACGCACTCTATTTTTTCAATAAAGTCCTTACTTTACCTTCACTTATATTAAATTTAGTGGCTATTTTTAGATTGCTTAGCTCTTGTAGTTTAAGTTCTTCAATGAATCTATTAGTGATGCAACATTACCACATGACACAGAGATGCAGGAAAAATTATTTAATATGGTTAATAAATATGATAAGTTTATTGAAGTTTTAGATTGGTATGAGAGTGAGAGAAGGCAAGTGGGTGGCACTAGCCCTATAGTTGAAATAATACAAGGTTTAAACTAAGTTATAAAGATATGAATACTATGCAATAACTACTTATGATAACTCTATCATTGACTAGTCATTATTAGATTTTTAGGAAGAGAGAATTTTAAATTAATAATAAAAGTTGCTTATTTAGGAAACATAATGGTACTTCATAATAATTGGATGAATTTATTATATTTTGAAGTATCTATCTAAAAGATTGTCTGCTAAATATATTCCTAGTGCCCCTAGAAGTATAGCTCCAAAGGTTCCAATAATTTCTTTTATATATATCATTATAATAAATATAAAAGTATATATAAAAGCGTTACTTTTTATATATTTATTATTACAATTGTTGCTTTTATCTACTTGTTTTGTATAAAATTTTTTTAATAAAAAATAGCATATAATTGCGCTTATTAATATAAATATGTTATTAGATATATTGTCCATATATAATATCTCCCCCAAAAATATATAATACTATTTTATTATATAAACTTAATATTATATTGCATATCAATTTTTACCACTTCTTCTTTTTAAAATATATATTTTATTGTACCATTTTATATAAGTGCTAACTTGTATTTTTCTAAAAATTTACACTATAGGACGAAATACGTGTAATTAGTCTTAAAATTATAATTTAAAGATGACTAGTAAAAATGCCCTTAAAATCCATTTATTTAGATTTTAAGGGCATTACTTTTATTCTAAATACATAACTAAAATTTTAAGACTTGTTGACTTTATACTTATCAAACTTGAAAGTCACAATAGTTTTTACAACATATATAATCCAAATAGCAAAGGCTAGCCATAAGGTTAATTTAGAAATAAATATATATCCTAGTGCTCCAATTAAAAGTATTAATCCATATTTGAAAAGTATAAGACCATAATCTTTACTTAACTTAAGTTCATCATACAATTCTCTTTGATTTTTAGAAATAAAGTAATACCCTTGTATTAAAACTGATGCTTTGTCTTTAAAGATAAAAAATACACTAGATAATAAAAATAGTGCACACGACATAACTAATGCTATATTTAACAAATTGATTCACCCCTTTTAATTTAATGATGAATATATATTTTAAAAATTTCAACTAGTTTCTAAAAAATTATTTAAAGAGTTCTAATATTTTATGGATACGTGTGAGTAATTGAAATTTCAATAATGCAACTGAAAGTTGCGAAATTCTCGTATTAATATCTTTACAGTTTTATATATTCATAAACAAATAATAATTTATCACTAGAATTCGATTTGATTTTATCAATTAAACTATCATCATTTTTAATTTTATCAATTAAAAATTCAAGCATTTCTTGATCTTCTTCATAAATATTAAAATAGCACTCTTTGATTTTATCAATATTTTCTAAATCCTGATAAGACTCTTCTTCATCTAAATTCTTAAAATACATTTTATCCTCTTCAAAATTATAAATTGAATGTATCATTATATTTTCATCTTTTAACATAAATAGTAACTTTTTATCCATCTTACCCCCCTAAAACACTGTATTTGTCCCTAAAGTTATTATAGTTTATTTCACGATATCGTGAAAGAGGATTATTCACTATAAAGTGAAAATTACTAAATAAGTATTTAAGTTAATTATCATTCGTTCACTACATCGTGAAACAAATATAAATAATAAAATTAGTATTCAAAGTATTACATCGTGAAAATTGAAGATAATACAAATATAAATTAATATATGAGGTGATAACATGGCAAAAGGAAGTTTTTCTGGACTATATACATTTGAGGAGATTTCAAAGATTTATCAGATGGAAAGTTCAAATTTAAGGAAAATGGTTCAATATAATAAGTTTACAGATAAGGAAATTAAAAAGTTTGGTAAGACGTGGATTATAACTGAAGATGCTGTAAGAAAGCACTTTGGAGATAATATTGATACATATTTTAACGATATTAAATTAAATGAATTAAAAGACATAAAAAATATACATAGAGAAGTTGAAAATGCTGCTGTGACTGACTTATCAGTAAAAGAGAATTTAGGAAAAGTTGAAAACTTTGAATACATAGAAGTAGACCCTGCTTCTGTTGTATCAAGTTTTAATTTTTCAAAATAATAAAAAAGAGTCAAACTTTTAAAAATAGAGTTTGGCTCTTTTAGTTTGTAAACATATTGAAAACACTAGATTTATTTATATTTATCTAATTCGTGAGTGACAAGAGTAAATAAAAGTAAAGTATGTACTGTAAATAGCATATAAGAAATAATATATATGAATTATTCTATAGGAGGTACTATGAAAAATAAAAAGATACTTTTTTTATCCCTGTTAGTTACAATATTTATGTGTGTATTTTTATACTATCCTAAATATTCTTCTTTAGAAAAGGTAGTATTTAAAAATTTTCATATGGATAAAACCAAATTAATTTTAGTTTCTTCGTATAATAAATCTTCATTTAAACAAACACAAGATAAAGATAAGATCATGCAACTACAAAATTATTTAAAATCTCTTGAGGTAAAAAAAATAAGTGAATTAAACTTTAATAAAAAATCAAGTAATATTTATTATTGTGCTAATATATGTGGAGACTCAGGACTTTTATATCAAATTTCAATTTATAATAGATATATAAGTATTGTTGAGACACATGAGAATAAACACAAAGATGATATATTTTATCTAGAATTAAAAAGAGATATAAATATAGATTTTCTAGAGAAATATTTTAAATCTTTAGAAAATCTAAGTTAAAAATGTTCCTAAAAATACATAACTAGTCCTTAAAGTACAATTTTAAGATTTATTATCATTTTGTATTGAAACTTTTAAACTATCTATGTATTCTTTAGATTCTTTTAATCCATTTCCAGTATCTATTCTATATTTTTTTATGGCTTTTACATATTGATCATTTAAAATAAGATTTTTTAACTCTTGCTGTAGTTCATCAGAAATAGTATTTATCTCTAATTTAGATGCTATTTTATTTAATATTGATTTAGTTTGGTTAATTTCTTGCTTTAAGTTGCTAATGCATAAAATTAATGAAAATATAATTAGATAGGGTGTATACTCCACATATGTCACTCCTTTTGAAATTTTTATGTACGTATACAATATCATAACATTAAGTCGCACGCTAAAAAGTTATTTAATAATAATTTATAGTATAATAAAATAAAAAAGGGGAGGTATATATGGCTAAGTGTGAACGTCATTTTAAGGGAGATTTTAAGCAGTTCTTAAAAATAATGGAAGATGGTATTTTGGCTAAGAGTATTTCTGCGACTTGTGAAGATGGAAGTGATTATGAGAATAGTGGAGTATTATGTGCTATTCGTGTTTATGAAAGATATAGTGCAATAGGGGGTAACCGTGTAAGCCTAAGTATTACATTGATAGGAAAAGGTGAAGAGTTGGTTTTTATCTGCTATTACTTCCGGTGGAAGCCAAGCTGTATTTTTTAAGCTTAATACTTTTGGAGAAGAAGCATTTTTAAATAGTGTTATAAGTATTGCGGATAGCTATATAAAAAAAGTAATGAATAAAGGAAGTATACTATCAGATTTTATTCATATCCAATAAGGGTATAGGACGAGATACATATATCTCGTCATCCCACGATATTCAATTATTCTCAAAAGTGAAATTTAGTGATTAGTTGCCCTTTTTGGTAATATTAAATAATAGAATTCCAAAAAGTATTTAATATACTAAAAATCATTAAAACTTGTTACCACCCATAATATTCCCCCCAATAGAAAGGAACCATATTTTTGATATAACCCAGTTTTCTAATGGTGTTTTGGTGTCCTCTTCAAATGGAGGATTACTAAATGTATAGATAGTTTGATTTCTTGCCATATCAATAGGAGTTTTACATGGATTTTCTGATAATTTAAGATTTACAGCATTTATAGCATAACCATTTCTTAAAACTGCAAATCTTAAAGCACCAGTTGGTGTTAATAACAAGTATACTAACATACACACAACTATAACTAAGGGTTAAATATATTTACTTTTCAAAAAAGTTTTTATCATTGTAAACCTCCATTATTAATATGAATTCTAATTGGTGTTAAGATGTGTTTTTTTATGAAGAAATGCATCAAATATATAGCTTTAGAACATAAAAGGTGAATAAAGTTACAATATTTTAGGCTACTTAAATTAAAGAAACATAGTCTAAAATTATTAAAGTATTTATTTTTAGAATTTAATATATTTGGATACAAAAATTTGGAGCATCAACATCTTTCATACTAAATTATACAAATATTTTTAAAAAAAAACACTAAAAGTGGGACTAAAATAGCGTTTATTCGGGAGTTAAATATAAAAAAATCATATTATCCTCTAAAAACTTCTTCAAAGATATCTAGTAAAAAAGCCATTAAAATACATTAATTTGTATTTCAATGGCTTTTATTTTTATTATTGAATAATAATTCATAGTATAATAAAAATATATATATATAAATATAGAAAGGAAGTGTAGAAATGACATATTTACTAAGTCCAAAAGTAGATTTTGTTTTTTTAAAAGAATATTTGGAAATGAAAAACATCCAAATATATTAATATCGTTTTTAAATGCAGTTATGAAACCAATAGATCCTATTAAATCAGTTCAAATCAGAAATTCAGATATAGAAAAAGAGCATATAGAAGATAAAATATTCAAGATTAGATATAAAAGCAATAACTGATAGTGGAGAGCATATCAATATCGAGATACAAGTTAAAAATGAATATAACATGATAAAACGTAGCTTATACTACTGGAGTAAGATGTTTGAAAATCAGATTGTAGAAGGAGATAATTACAATAAATTATCTAAAAACAGTATGTATAAATATATTAGATTTTAAATATTTAAAAAATGAAAATTTTTCATAATGCTTATAGATTAAAAGAAATAAATACAAATGAAGAATTAACAGATGCTATGGAATTACACTTTATAGAGATACCAAAGCTTAGAAAGTTAGATAATACAGAAGGAAATATCAGACATGCTAGAAGCATGGATAGCATTTATACAGAGTCCTGAGAGTGAAGTAGTAGAAAAGCTAGAGATGAGCAAAAAAGAGATAAAAGAGGCTAAATCAGAGCTTTTAAAAATGAGTGTAGATTCAAAAGACAGATATATGTATGAAAAAAGAAAAGAGTCTATATTGGAGAAAGTTAGTTTAATAGAGAGTGCTGAACAAAAAGGAATTGAAAAAGGATTACAGCAAGGAGAATATAAAAAAGCTATCGAAATAGCTCAAAATGCTATAAATAACAACTTAGATGACAATACAATTAAGATAATAACCGGATTATCATTAGAAGAAATTAAAATATTAAGAAATAAAAAATAAGGCTTAATTAAGCCTTATTTTTTATTTGCTCCTTAAACTGAAATTTTTACAATTTTTTATAATCGTCATATTTTTTTGGACAATTTTTTTCCGAAAATGTTACCCTTTAAGTGACATTCTTTAGATATTGATTAAATGAAAAATATTTTTTTAATAAGGAGTGGGACAACTATGAATAAGAATTTTTAAAAATTCATAGCAACAACAAACTAGCGCTATTCTAATCGCTGTGCCCATTATCTTCAACGGTTTTCGCGTTAAACGAAGAACAAGCATCAAGTAATAATATGACAGGGGATAGTCTACAAATAGAATTATCTGAAACAGATATAAAAGAGTTACATAAATATTTTTCCAGAAGATGTAAATTTTTCAGATGATGAAATTGATAAAAGGCTTTATTGCATCTGGGGAGTTTACACAAGAAGAGTTAAATAGAATTAATGCTAAATTTGATACTAATGTAAGACAAAGCTAGAGCAAGTTACATTAATGGTTACAATAAGTACAGAACGTTTAAACAAAATGGGAAAGAACATTTATATGTTTATGTAAGTGGAAAAACACTTCAGAAAATAAAAGAAGGAGCAGGAATTGCTAGTACTTTCGGAGGTTTTTTACCTAATAAGTTTGCAGGTTTAGCTACAGTTGCTGTCGGTTCAATAATAGGTAAAAATATGTCAGGAGTTAATACTAGATATGGTATTGTTTTGAAATATGTTGCAGATAAATGGAATTTCCAAGGAGCAACATATACATATAGATATGAATGGCTGGTTTTACCAAACTTAAGGAGTGACTTAATTTTATGGAAAGAATAAAAAAAGCTTTTTTTAAAATCAATACCAAACTTAATTATAGTAATTATATCTTGTTTCATATATTTCTATAATTACAATACACTACCATTAAAGACAAGTACATT
>JMMB01000004.1 GCA_000686145.1 Peptostreptococcaceae bacterium VA2
ACCATCTCACCAAAATAAGGTTAATACTTTACTTTTTGAAACTAGCGAAATGGTTAGAAATAAAGCCTGTTTTGGGAAAATCAAATCCAAAAATATACCAAGAGGATTAGATTGCATAGGTTCAGATCTTAGAAAAATAGATTTAAAAGGTGCGAATTTAAGAGGTGCATTTCTTATTGCCACAAATCTTAGAGGCGTTGATTTAAGTAAAGCTGACTTGATTGGGGCTGATTTGAGAGATGCTGATTTAAGAGGTGCTAATTTATCTGAGTGTATTTTTATTACTCAATCTCAAATTAATACTGCAAAAGGGGATTCTAATACAAAGTTACCTAAATCACTAAATCGACCATCTCATTGGTTAAAATAAAAATACAAAGATAGTATGGTAACTATTATTCCTAAAGAAAATGATAAATTTAAAGTTGAAAAAGGCAAAGAACATCCTATAACTCACGTACCTGTGATTAAATTAAATCATTTAACTAAATAGAAAATTTAAATATTAAAAACCCTCGAGATAATATTGTTTATAATGACATTATTTCCAGGGTTTTTATTTGATTTTAATATATATATATTGTATACGTTTAAATTACTTATATTGATTTATATTTTATGATAAAAAAATATAAATCAATATAAATTGGGAAAAATTTATAATATGAATTGAAAATAAATTATATATAATTCACAATATGAATTTTTTTATAATTTATTTTTAATGTAAAGACTGATTACCTAATTTTTATAAATTGATAATCAACCTTATTCAACTAAATATATTAAATTATTTCATTTTAAAAGCTGATTTAAATAAGTATATATTTACTATTAAAATAACTATTATATAAACATTTACTGCTAAAGTACCAAAAATTGAAGCAATAAAGTGAATACCTGCCATAATAAATATTAAGACAATCATTAAATAATTTTCTGATATTGAATAATTTATTGCAAAAATATTCTTAAACATCCTAATTTGACGAGTAAATGGCATGCTTTTATCAAGTATCTTAAATGTGTTTATAGCTATAAATATATTAACTAAAAATATAACTATTAGATGTTGTATTACATTAACGCCATAAAAATTTATAAAAATTCCACTTATAATTAAGTAAAGAGGTATTATTATATTAACTAAGCAAGCTTTAATAGCTGCCTTATGTACGTTCATTTTATTTTTTATAGGTATCGTTGTATATATATATGAGGCTTTATAATTTTCACAATATTTTAATGCTATTATTATTGTTGGAACTGAACATACAAATAAATATAAAAGTAGAAAACCATATGAACTTAGATGCCATTTATTTCTATCAGAAATTGCAAAAACAGCAATTAAATTAGATCCCATAATTGGATATATTATAGATTTAAAATCTCTATCCTTTCTTATTATACTGGAAACAAAATTAAAATATATTCTTTCTTCTTTATCTTTACATAGAATCTTACTCAATTTCATTGTTAAATTATACTTTTTCACATTTTTATTTGAACCTTCATTATTAAGTTTTTGAAGTTTTTTTTCAAATACTGGTGTAAGTTTTGTATATATCAAAACTGATATTACAGGTGCTACTAAAGCTAGAAAAGAAAGTATCAATAATGTTTCATTTATGTTTTTTGTTGCTACTATTTCAAGTAGAGCTGAAAACCAAAAAGGTGGTAAAAAGTAACTTATTACACTAAAATCGATATTTTCAAATAGATTTATACTTCCAGATATATTCATTACAAAGATATAAGCAACACTAAATAACATTGTAACCACTATTTGTATAATGGTAATCACATCTTTAAGTTTTTCTCCATCAAATAAATTTAATATCAGTAAATAAATTAGCCCAGATACAATTATAATAAAAATATCTATAAGAAATATTTCTATTAAGAATACTAAAGAAAATATTAATCCATACTTTATTGACGCAATTAATGAAAATCCATTTAATACTATACTTATATTTATCATGTATATCATAACATGTGTTACTTTAGAGGCATTTAATGTTTTTGGATTTATACCCCTAGTAGCTAATATTCCATTATCTTTAACATCCAATATTACAGACGAAAAATCTGACATAACTGTTGTAGCCATAAGAAACATAAATATTGAAAAGTAGATAGCCATTGAGACAAAAGTATTTTTACTACTTATTATAATCATCATCATAAAAAAACCAATAATTGCATATATTATTTGCATTGTTTTATATTGATCTGAAGGTTCATTAAAGTGTTGGTTATTAAATAAGTTAGATGTTTTCCTTGAATCTATAGTTAGCTTTGTACTTACTATTAGCCTCATAGTATCATAATCAACACCTAGTTTTTCATATAAAAACCTAAATTTATCAAGTGTTTTTAGCGAAATAAATTTATTCATAACCTACACCTCTTTTATTACAGATATAAATTTTGATGCAAGTTCTTTATATTCACTAAATCCTGTAAGTTGATTAAAGACTTGTTCTAGAGAGTTTTGATGGACACTTTCTTTTAAATCATCAAAGTTTCCATCTGCAACTATATTCCCATTATTTAGAAGTACTATTCTATCACTTATTTTTTCTACAACTTCCATTATATGTGATGAGTAAAAAATCGTCTTACCTTCATCTTTTAAACCTATCATAATTTCTTTTATTATCATTACACTATTTGCATCTAATCCACTTAGGGGTTCATCTAAAAATAGTATATCTGGATTATGTATTAAACTAGATATTATAACGACCTTTTGTTTCATTCCTTTTGAGAAAGATCCAATTTTTGAGTTATAAGATTCTTTTATTCCTAAGATATCCATTAATTCATAAGCTTTTTTATCAGCGATATCATATTCTAGCCCATAAAGTTGTCCTATAAATGTTAAATATTCTCTAGCAGTTAAGCTTTCATAAGTTTCTGCCACTTCAGGGACATATCCTATTCTTTTTTTGTATTCATCGTTTCCATTTGATATATCTTCTCCAAATATTTTAACTATTCCTGTATAACCCTCTACTAGCCCTAATATTATTTTTACAGTTGTACTTTTTCCTGCTCCATTTGGACCTATATATCCTATTATAGTGCCCTTATCTATTTCTAGATTTATTCCTTTTAGCACTTCTTTCCTTTCAAAATTCATCTTTAAATCTTTTATAAATATTGATTTATCCATAATTTCTCCCCTTGGTAGTCATAAAACTACATATGATTTTATACAAATTATACCATATTATTTATTTTATTTTTGGAACAATATGGTCTTTTTATTTTGAATTTTATATATTAATATATCTATTTATGTTAAAATTTAATTGAAAATTTGAAAACAAATGCTTTGAAAATACTAGAAAAAACAAGACTTAAAGTTATTGATTTTTCAAGATATAAAAAATTAAGGAGATAAATAGATGTTTACAATTTTGATAATTGAAGATGACGATACAATTGCTTTTGGAATTAAATCATTTTTATCGAAAAATAATTATAAGGTTATTCATGGGGAAAATTTAAAAAAAGGAAAAGAACTTTTTAAAAATGATATAGATTTAATATTACTGGATTTAAATCTCCCTGATGGCTCAGGATTTGATTTTTGCCGTTATGTAAAAGAGATCAAGGATGTCCCTATTATTTTTCTTACTATCAAAGATGAAGAAAGTACTATGATAAAAGGGCTAGATATGGGGGGAGATGACTATATTACAAAACCTTTCAAATTAAGCGTTTTACAATCTCGTATTACTGCAGTTTTAAGAAGAACACTTAAACAGCAAATTCAAGAAGACGTTTTATGGTGTAACAATATTAAAGTAATAAAGTCAGAATCAAGGGTGTATAAAAATAATCATGAAGTAGAATTGACAGTTAGTGAGTATAATCTATTACTACAATTATTAGAGAATAAAAATCGTACTGTGACAAGAACTATCTTATTGGAAAAGATATGGGATGTTAATGGAGAATTTGTAAATGATAATACGTTATCGGTTGCTATAAAGCGCCTTAGAGACAAGTTAGAAGATAATTCTTTTATTAGGACAGTGAGAGGAATAGGCTATAGACTGGAGGATTAAAGTTTATATGAATAAAAAAAGTATGAGAATATGGTTGTTTAGTAGTTTTATATATATAACGTTTTTTTGTGTTATATTTGGTGGTTTTATTTACAAACAATCAGAGAATATGTTTTATGAAAAAACTGCACAGCTTATAGCAGTTGGTGCTAATGCTAATTCTGATATTGAACAAGACTTAGTATCGTCACTAAAAAAGAAAAATGAAATAGATATAAATAAAGGCAAAAAAATATTAGAGAAATATGGTTATATTGAAGATTCTAAAGCTATTTTTAATATTCATCAAGGATTTAGCAAAGTACTTAAGGGGGGTGTGATACTAATTGCAGTACTCTTTTTTTATTTTGGAGGATCACTGTTAGTTTCAAATATTATAAAGCGTAAACGTATAGATGATTTAGCAGAATATCTTTACGACATAAATGAAGGGATTTATAGAATGCAGGCTCAGAAAAAAGAAGATGAATTTTCAATTTTAGAAGATGAATTATATAAAACAGTTATGATGCTTAGAGAAAGTCGGGAAAAAGAAAGAGAAGAGAAAGAAAATCTATGTAATAATCTTGCGGATATATCCCACCAACTTAAAACTCCACTTACGTCCATGTCATTGATGATTGAATTGTTAGAAGGTAGTCATATTGAAGGGGATGAAGCCCTATATATTGGAAGTGTTTCAGTACAGATACAGCGTCTAAATTATTTAGTGTCGTCATTGTTAGTACTTTCAAAAATCGATGCAGATGCAATGACATTGGAACATAAACCTATTAATATTTATGAATTGGTATGCGTAGCTGTTGAGCCTCTACATTTAATGATAGAGAGAAAACAACAACAACTTTTTATTAAAGACAATAGTGATCTATTTTTTAATGGGGATTTTCATTGGACTAGTGAAGCCATTTTAAATATAGTCAAAAACTGCTCTGAGCACACACCAAATGGAGGAGAAATTTCTATAGATTATAAACAAAATCCTATATGTACCCAAATAATAATTGAAGATAATGGTAAAGGATTTGATAAGAAGGATATTCCTCACCTCTTTACTAGATTTTATAAGGGTGTAAATTCATCAAAAGATAGCGTAGGAATTGGACTTGCTCTTTCAATGTCGATAATTAAAAAACAAAATGGTGAAATCATTGCTGTAAATAAGGAAACAGGAGGAGCAAAGTTTATAATAAAGTTTTATAGAAATTAATTAGCTCTGTCACCAAGATGTAAGATATAAAAAGTAAAATAAAGTTAGTCAAAGAAATGCACAGTAAAATCATAAACTCTTTGAAAATATGAACTAATAAATAAAGGGGAGAATACTTTGGAAATACTAAGAACTGAGAATCTTACAAAAACCTATGGAATGGGGGATACAAAGGTTACTGCACTTAATAATTTAAATTTAAAAATAAGCAAGGGAGAATTTGTTTCAATAATTGGAGCAAGTGGATCAGGAAAATCTACACTCCTACATATGTTAGGGGGAGTGGATCAACCTACAAAAGGAAAAATATATATTGATGACATTGATATTTCATCAATGGATGAAACTAAATTGGCTTTATTTCGCCGACGAAAAGTAGGGCTAATATATCAATTTTTCAATCTTATACCTACTTTAACTGTTGAAAAAAACATATTATTGCCTATGCTACTAGATGGCAGAAAGCCTAAAATAGAAGAATTTGATAAGATTGTAAAAATGCTTGGTTTAAATGAAAGGCTTAATCATCTGCCAAACCAGCTTTCAGGGGGGCAACAGCAAAGGGTTGCTATAGCTCGTTCATTAATTTATAGACCTTCTATTATTCTAGCAGATGAACCAACTGGAAACCTTGACAGACAAAATTCTGAAAGCATTCTTGAGATGTTAAAAATTTCAAATAAAGAATACAATCAAACTATTTTAATAATTACTCATGACGAAAAAATTGCATTATCAGCAGATAGAATGATTAGAATAGATGATGGTAAAATTGTTTCAGATGAGGTGATTAAGTAATGAATATCATGAGTGAATATACATATCACCATTTGAAAAAGAATAAGCGACATACAATTTCTATAATAGTTGCTATTACAATTGCTTGCGCACTTTTATGTTCACTATGCATATTTGTACATACTTTATGGGAAGCAAAAGTAACCTCAACAATTGAAAAGGGGGGTTATTGGCATGGTGAATTATATGAGTCTATATCAGGTAATAAATTAAAATATGTAACAGAAAATCCAGAGGTTGAAACCACTATGGTTAAAGGACAATGGATTACTGCTAAATGTTCTGATACAAAACGTCCGTACCTAATAATGAGAGATGCAGATGCAAATTTTTGGTCTGATATGAGCCTTAAAGATACGCTTACAGAAGGTAGACTTCCTCAAAAATCTGGAGAAATTGTTGTATCAAAATTATTCTTATTGGATAATCCTTCGTATAAAATTGGTGATAAGTTGACTATTCCCATAGGTAATCGTATGTTGGGGAATGAAATAATTAAAACCCAAGATAACAAACGATCAGGCGAGACTTTCAAGACAACAGAGACTAAGACATATAATATAGTTGGAGAATTAGATATTTCTGGGAGTTCTGTATATCCTGGATATATTGCTATGGGATATTTGAATCATTCACAAATTAAACCTAAAGATGAACTTACGGTTTATATGCGATTTGAGAAACCTCGTAAAATTTACGAGATATTACCTAAAATAGCTAAATCTATGGGATTAAAACAGGATGAATATGGTAAATATAATATTCTTTATAATACATCTTTATTAAGTTTATATGGAATTAGCGATAAAAATAATACAAATATTGAAGCCATAGTAGTACTAGCAACCGTAATAATAATGACTTTATTAGTTATAGGGGCATTTATTCTTATTATCTATAATGCATTTTCGCTATCTGCAAATAGTAGGATTAAGCAATTAGGTATCTTAAAAAGTTTAGGGGCAACCCCAAGGCAAATTAAGCATTCTGTCCTCTATGAAGGGTTTGTGCTGTGGATTGTTCAATTACCAATTGGTATTATGATAGGATATCTATTTAGTCATATAGTTGTTTTTAAAGTCAATGAAATTCTTAGTGCTACAGAAGATTTTAGGAAGATAGATATTTCCTTCTCATGGGTCGTTGTTGTTTTTGCTATTATTATGTCATTGATTACAGTCTTAATATCGGCGTATATCCCAGCAAGAAAAGTAGCGAAAGTATCAGCTATCGTTGGAATACGTCAAAATAGCAATAGTATAAAACTTAAAAAACAAAAATCTTACCCAATAATTAATAAAATATTTGGTATAGAAGGTGAGCTAGCAAAAGTACAATTTTCAGCTAATAAAAGAAGTTTACGCACGGCAGTGTTATCTATTTCAATGTGTTTTACCTTAACAGTTGGGTATATTAGCATTATATCTATATATAATTTAGCTGAGTCTAAGAATGATCAAATAACCAAATATGATATGAATGTTGCTCTAAATATTATTGAAGAACCAAGTGAGGATATGATAAATAAAATTCTTTCGATATCTGAGGTTAAGGATAGTGTAGTTAGAAGACAAGTACGTACCTCAACCTATGTAACATCTAAACAGGAGTCAGATGTTTTTGCTGAATCTGGAGGGTTTGATGAAGTAAATACAATGAAATATCCTGTATTGAATGAAAATGGAAGACATAGAATTATAACAAATTTAGTTGGATTAAGTGATAAATCATTTAAAAAATATTGTGAAGAAATTGGTACTAATTCTGAGGCGTATTATCAAGATGATGTAGTTACAGGAATATTATTAGACAGTACATATCATATATCGAAGGATTCAAAAGTTGTACAAAAAATACCATTATTAAATATAAAAGAAGGCGATGAACTAGTTTTACATGAAAAAGTAGAGAAGGATATGAATACAAATTATAAATTTAATGCTAAAGTGGGAGCTGTTACAGAGATTTCTCCAGGTAACCAAGGCGGAAATAGATATAGCATAGATTATATAGTACCTATGAGTACTTACCAAAAAATAGTTAGTAATTTTATGCAAGAGCGTAAGCTTGAATACAGCGTTATGAAAATTGATTTATTGGTCGGTGATAAGGCTAGTCCAAGTGTAAAAAAAGAACTAAGTAAGATTTGTAGTTCTTATCTTGGATCTGATGATTTTAGTATATGGACTTTGTTGGAAGAAAAGAATCACGATGCATTGGTTCAAAAATCCATATCTATTAGCGTTTTTGCTGTAGCCTTAATGATTGGTTTAATTGGTATATTTAACGCCTTTTCTACCATTTCGAATAATCTTAGACTACGCAAAAGAGAATTTGCTATGCTTAGGTCAGTAGGGTTAACACCAAAGGGATTAAATAAAATATTAATGCTAGAAGGTTTATTCTTCGGTGTAACACCGATTATTGTCAGTACCCCGATAGTATTATTTATTTGCTGGTATATGTCAAGATTAACGTTAACCACATGGTCTGAGTTTATAGTTGTTTTTCCAGTAGGAGTAATTTTAATGTATACTATACTTATAATTGTATCTATTTTCTTATCTTATTATTTTTCTTCAACATGCGTTAAAAAAAGTAATGTAGTAGAATCAATCAAGGATGAAATAGTATAATACAATGCTAGTGATTTAAATAAAATTTATGCCCCTAGAACCTAAATAAATGGATTCTAGGGGCATTTTATTAGATATCTTTATGTGTGTTTAATAAAGAAGTTATTTCACCGAAATAATATATATTTAAAACATGAAGAGCTCTTGTAAAACAAGTGTAAAGGAGTAACCTTTCATCCTCACTGTTATAATTTTTATTACTTGCATCATATATAAAAACTACGTCAAATTCAAGACCTTTAGCTAGGTATGAAGGTATTACTAACACACCATTTGTATAATCGTCATCATCTTTTTCTATAGACACTACATCGATATCATTTGCTTTTAACAAGTTATATATATATCTAGTTTCACGTGCTGTTTTTGTAATGATACCAATAGATTTATAATTCTTTTGCTTGTAAGATTTTATATCTTCAATAAGTTTTTTATTCATAGAATTTTCATCATTAAAACCAATAACACTAGGCTCATCACCATGTCTTTCAACATACTCGTCGCTTATATTTTCGGTAAGAAGATTTCTTGAAAACTTAGTAATTTCCATTGTTGAACGATAACTCTTTGTTAGGTTTATTATGCAAGTATCATTCTTTGATATATTATAAATATTGTTGTAATTTCCAACATTCATAAATGGATTAATTGATTGATTTATATCTCCTAATATAGTCATATTGGCAGATTTAAAAAGTTGATAAAATATTTCATATTGTAGTGGAGTATAGTCTTGTGCCTCATCTATAATTACATATTTAATTTGTGATGTATTTGGAATATCTCCAAGTGCCCCTTTTAAGTATAAAAGTGCAACTTGATCTTCATAATAAAGTCTCTTTCCATTTAAATTATCTATTGTGTAAGTCTTTATATGATTTATAAAATCATTATCATATTCAATATTTATTTTATTTGAAAATTTATTTAAATTCTTAAATAGATTTCTATAAATAGCAATTAAGTTAAATTCTGTCATTTGCGAAATTTTAGCATAGACATGTTTTAAATTTTCATTTACAATTAGTGTGCTTTTTTCTATCATTTCTTCTTTGTCTATAAAATCTCCAGATTCATCAAGTTCTTGATATATTTCATCAATCCAAGCTTTTTCATATGGTTCAATAAGAAATATAATTCTTGATTTTAATTTTTTCAATCTTCTTTTAACTGGTAAGTTTGAATAATCATTAAAAAATAGCTTTTGTATATCTTTTGATGAAATTATTAATTTACCTCTTACAACAATATCTTCAAAACCTCTATCCATTGTTTCTAAGTGATTTACATATTGTTTTAAAATGTTCATAAACTCTAATGATGTCTTAAACTTTATATTTTTAATTCTATGTTGATAGGCTAATTTTTCACTAGAATTAAGTATGTATTCCATCATTTCTGAAGTGGTCTCTTTCTTAAATTCATTACTTATCTCTTTATGCATATAGTCCTTAAACGTTGTTTGATACATATTGTCTTCACCCAGTTGAGGCAATACATTTGAGATATAATCATTAAAAATATTATTTGGAGAAAATATTATTATATTTTGGGGTTTTATTGTATATTTGTGTCTATATAGTAAATATGCAATTCTATGAAGTGCTACAGAAGTTTTTCCACTTCCGGCAGCTCCTTGAACAATTAGGTTTTTATAATTTTCATTACGAATTACTTGATTTTGCTCTTTTTGAATAGTTGTAACTATACCTTTCATTTTATCATCAGAGTTTTTACTCAAAAGTTCTTGTAATATTTCATCATCAATACTTAGATTACTGTCAAACATATACTCAATTTTTCCGTTGTTGATTTTGTACTGTCTTTTGCTAGTGATTTCTCCAGAGATTACCCCTTCTGGACATTCATAGCTTGCTTGTCCTGTTTCATAGTCATAAAACATACTTGAAATAGGTGCTCTCCAGTCATATACAAGAAAATCATAATCTTCATCAATAAGATTTGATAATCCAATATAACATTTTTCAGTAACGGATTCACTTTCTTCAACAAAGTCAATTCGACCGAAATAAGGAGATACAAGCATTTTCTCATACTTTGTTTCAAGTTTTTTGGTAAATTCATGGCTTCTTTTTTGATTTCTCATGATATCCATAAATGATACGAAATCTGAAAGTTGATCTAATCCATTTTCTATAGAAACAGACCCTAAGTCATTCCATAGTTCTCTTTGTGTTTCTATAGCATCTTTTTTTAACTTATCTTTAGCATCACGTTTTTCATCAAGTTGTCTTTTGGCCTCTTTAAGAACTTTTTGCAACCATTCATTTTCGAGATTCCATTCATAATTGTTTAGACTCATCGCATATCCTCCTTTATTATATAAATTAACTTATTTAATCTGCCCTATCAATTATATAGAAATAGAGATATATTAATAGTCTAAAAAAAAATTATTATTTGTGGTATAATTACAGTGGGAGATAAATAAGACGTTCTCTGACCATTAAAACTTAGATTAGACTATTCTTTAAAGCACCTAGCTTAATAGGTAGTTGAACTACTTAAGTATTTTATCTTTTAAAATATCCCAATCTTTTTTTAATAAATCCATATACATTGCATCTGTAAATTTTCCACATCTGCCATCAAAGTAAGCATCTCTAATTATTCCAATTTTTCTAAATCCTAATTTTTCATATAACTGTTGAGCTCTGTTATTGTCTATCATACACTGTTCTTAAAAAATACATTTAAATATTTTTATAAGATTTATAGCTGAAAAAGAATCAAATAGCGCTATTTCTTTAAATATATTTATTTATATTCTAGAATAGGTGCATTGATTGTTTATATAGCTTTTAAGAAAGTATTTCATCAAAAGAATTAGATTTATTTAAAATACCTAAATGTCACGCAAACAGGACATTGAAAAACTAGTAAATGCGTACGTAATGTCCCGTAAATGTGACATCATTGTTTATGATTAACCCTTAATTTGTCACGCTTGCGGGAAAATAAAAATGAATTTATTTTGTTTTGTAGAATATATAAAGCATATAAGGTTTAAGGGGGCGAGATTTAAAGTAATGAAAAATAAATTTACATTTATAGTTGTAGGGCTATTAATTTCTATGGGACTATTTTTTATAATTTTTGATGTATTAAAATTTGATAAAATAAGTGGTTATATTATCTCGGGATTAGTATATGGTTTGATTTTAAATATTTTATATAAAAAAATCAAATCTAAATAAAGGAAATACAAAATCAAATCCTTATTTGACTAGTCATATCAAGAAGTTTGGAGAGTATGCTATAGATTTAGAAGGTGATATTGAGCCAATAAACAATATAAATATAGTGCTATTGGCAAAATTTAGAGTTGAAATAAGAAGATAATAGATAGTTATACGTGGATTTTAAGTATTAAAAGACAAAAGTAAAAGTGGAATTTATGAGAATTAAATTATTATGTGGGGTATTAGGATTATCTACGCTATTAATGTCAGGTTGTGCTTCAACCAAAATAACTGATATAAGTGTATTAGTAACAATAGATTTACATGGGGTAAAGCATATGCGTTTAAAACAGGTACTCCTAGAGATAAAATTTATTATACTGTGGGATGCAAGTTTAAAAATATAACTGAAACTGAAAGTGATGATATGATGCAGATTGTATTTATGGATGGAAAAAAGGTTGCTTGTTACTTGTATGGTTATGAAGAACAAATGGGGTATAGTATTGACTTTGATAAATCAGAATATAAAGATAACATGGTCACTATTATTAATAAATAAAATGATAAATTTAAAGTTGAAAAAGGTAAAAAAAGTCCTATAAATCAAATACCTTTTGTTAAATTAAATCATGTATCTAAATAACAGTTTTTAATAAAGATTGAATGTATATTAATTAAAAAAATTAGAATTTTTATTAATATATTCACAATAATTATAACTATTATTAGTTAAATATATATAGTTATAATTATTGTGAATATATTTGAACAACT
This sequence comes from Peptostreptococcaceae bacterium VA2, assembly GCA_000686145.1. Taxonomy (GTDB): domain Bacteria; phylum Bacillota; class Clostridia; order Peptostreptococcales; family Peptostreptococcaceae; genus Romboutsia_D. The sequence goes on from JMMB01000004.1 coordinate 12,710, forward strand.
TATGTTTTAAGACTAGATAAAGTTGTAAAAATTATAATATGAATTTAAAATAAATTATAAATAATTTATAATATAAATTATTTTAAAAATTAAATAAGATTCATTATATAAACTAAATATAATTCACAATGTGAATTTAAAATAACTTTATATTATCTTAATAAAAAAGTAGGTAATGATTTATATAAAAATTGTTTATTTAATTTATATAAAGATTTATAAAACAATTAGTTATTTAATTTATTTTATAAATCTTTATATGCTTTATATGCTCTATATTATTTTTTGTTTTTTTTATGCGATTTTAAAATTAATAAGAAAATAACTAAAGATATAGTAGATAGTATTTTTTGACATGGTGATTCCCCAGTTATTAATATAAACAAATTTAGAGTTAAAAACATATAGATACCACCAAGTTGAATTTTATCTATCTTCATAATTTCACCTCCTTGTTTATTTAGAAATTATAAAATTTAGAACTTCTATTAATAGAAGTAGTTTTGATCAGAAGTACATAACTATGATTTTTAGAGTTCCTTTTTATGTTTTATATTATCATAAGCTGTTTTAGAATTATATGAAAATGGATTAAAATGAGGTTTTTAGGGATTGGAAAGCATTTTTAATAATAGTTTTAGAATTATGAAGTAAAGTTTTACTGTATAAAAAATATCCCATAAACGTGAAATTCTTGTTTGTTTTTAAATGAAAGTATTTTACTTTATAAGTAAGAGTAATTTAGTTCATATAAATATGTAAATATAAAGTACACTTTAATTTTACAATGAGAAATATAATATAAAATGTAAAATTAGATTTATATTTTATATTATTTTACAAAATGTAAACCAAGTCTAGACTTTATTTTTAAGATTTTGTATTATATAACGTATAAGTTAAAGTACAGGAGGTAATTATTTGTGATAGTCGGATATGTAAGAGTGAGTACCGTTGAACAAAATGAAAGTAGACAGTTAGTAACAATGGAGCGATACAATGTAGAAAAATTATTTCAAGAGAAAGTAAGTGCAAAAGATATAAATAGAGAAGAATTAAATAAGATGTTAGATTTTGTACGAGAAGGAGATAGTATAGTAATACATGACTTTAGTAGATTAGCAAGAAGTACAAAAGATTTATTACATATAATGGAGCTATTAGAATCAAAAGGTGTAAATTTAATAAGTACAAAAGAAAATATAGATTCATCTACACCAACAGGCAAATTAATGTTAACTATGATAGGTGCTATAAACGAATTTGAAAGAACTAATATGCTTGAAAGACAAAGAGAGGGCATAGCAATAGCTAAAGCAGCGGGAAAATACAAAGGTCGTAAAGAAATAAAGTTAGAGAACTTTGAGGATTATTATAATAAATATCTAAGAAGAGAGTTTAATAAAAGTCAATTAGCTAAGGAACTTGGTGTGAGTAGACCAACATTAAATAAGTTAGTAAAAGAACATCAAAGTAAATAAATTGACTAATTTATTATAAAATTTTTTTTTTATATAAAATATATTTTATAATATAGACATATATTCACATGCACAGTATACTGTATACATAGACAACAATAAATGACATAAAACGATAAATCAATAGGAATTGACTCAATACAGACAATTAAGTAATAGACATATAAAGAGGAGCTATGCTCAATGCTCCTCTTTACCCTTGAAATTAAGTTAATTAAAATAGATACTATCCCCCCATAAAATAGTATTTAAAAAATCCCAATACCCCTTTAAAAAGACTGTAACGGAAACAGTCTTTTATTTTTTTGTAAATAAATATAGACACCCTCCTATTATAGCTAAAGCTATTGCTCCATGAATTAAAATATTAAAAATAGACAATAACCCTTCTCTTATTCCCATATACTTTTCTCCACATTTAACATTATATATATTTAAATTATTCAATATTAATCTATATAAGGAAGTTGTACATATATATCGAAAAATCGAAATTTATATACTAATATAATGATTTGTGTTAAAATTTAAATAAAGAAATCGAAAATTAAATAACAAAAAAGCCAGGAGCGATTAAGTTTGGCGACTTACTCCTGACTTTTCCTATAGCACTCTTGATAAGAGTGAACTCTTATAAAGAGATTTTTTATATTGTTAGTATGTATTAATATTATCATAATAATTCAAACATATCAATAATTTTGATATAGAAAATAATATAAAATTTGATTTATACAAATTTTAACACCTTGATTCCTATTAAATGGTAATTTTTGTAAAATAATATGAGCAAACTCCTTATCTTTAGTACTAAGTAACTAAAAGTAGAGGGGTATTTTTTATGCAAATGACAGAGTTTTGTGATCATCTATACAATGACAGTACAGATGGCTATATACAAATACTAAAATTAAATGATGAAAATAACATCGGGATTGATGAAAAGTATGATAGGAATAATGAAAGAAGAAGAAAGAGTAGACGAAATGAAAAAGGACTAACAAAAAAGCAACAGGAACTTTTAAGCCTGAAGCAACAGATACTACAACTAAAAGAAGAAGGGCTAAGTAATTGAGCGATTGGAAAGAAACTTAGTATAAGTGAGGGGAAAGTTAGAACCACATTAAAGAAATAAATGAGTGCGTAAAAAAATGGCTCTTTATAAATATGTGGTTGTGCCTCTGTTCTTTTTCGTTTTGTATTGTTTCAAAGAATAGGGGGGATTTTATGTATAAAATGGTTATATGTGAAGATGAAGTTAGGCAAAGGGATATTTTAAAAGACCTTTTATATAAATCTTTTGAAGATGTCTCTGATCAAATAGAGCTATTAGAATTTAGTTCAGGTGAAGAGTTATTAGCACAAGAACATTTAGAAGGTATTGATATTTTCTTTTTAGATATTCAAATGGATAAATTAACAGGTATGGATGTAGCTAAAAAAATTAGAGAAAAAAATGATACGTCTGAAATAATATTTATAACATCATTATTAGAGTACGTACAAGAAGGCTATAAAGTTAGAGCCTATAGATATTTATTAAAACCTATAAAATATGAAGATTTAAAAGAGAATGTCTTAAGTTGTGTATCTGATATTATAAAGAAAAGAGAAAATTTTATAATTATAGAGCACAAAGGCATTACAAATAAGATACCTGTTAACACTATTACATATATAGATATTATAAAACGAGATATAACAATACATACAACTCAAGGGGTATATCATACAATAAGCAGCTTATCTAAAATAGAAAAAGAACTTGAAAAATACAATTTTTTTAGATGCCATAAAAGCTATTTAATTAATATTGGCTATATACAGTTTATATCTAAAAATTCAGTAACTGTGAATTGTGAAGAAATACCTGTTACTAAATATAAAATGAATAATCTAAAAACTAAGCTAACAAACACGCTAGGGGCGATAATATGTTAGATACACATTTATTTAGGATGATTTTGATGACAGTATCAGCAATAATAGAATGTTGCGTATTCAAAATTGTATTAGATGAGATAAGTAATATTAGGAGTAGTAAGATATTCTCAAACATTTCATTATTAATTTTTTTTGGTATAGTTATTATAATGAAATTTAGTAATGTTAATTTGGCTTTAAGCTTGATTATATATATAACAATTATGTATATATATTGCATATATAACTATGATATAAGCACATTAAAAGGTTTACTTATAAGTTTAGGTTATTGGCTTACAGTAAAAGGTTTTAATGTCTTAAGTTCTAAATTAATATATATTATATCGATTAAAGTGCTCTTATCTAGTGAAAGAAATGAATTAGAACTATTTTGTGATAATATAATGATGTTGGAACTAGTGATTTTATCCAAACTATTTTTAATATCAATGATACCTATAATTAAATCTATAAATGTAGAGTCAGAAAAAACTAAAAAAGACTACATATATAGCGCTATAATTATATTGGTTAATATGATATGTATAATAACTTTATTTGGATTCATATTAAAAGCATATCTTCTTATAACTAACTTTGCTTTGGACGTTATTATTGTTAGTGTTTCAGCTATGATATTTTTATCAAGTATATTATTGGTAAGTCTAACAAATAGAATAATAAATGACAATAGATTAAGAGCCGAAAATAAAGCTATAAGACAAAATATAGATAGTCAGTATAAATATTATTTAAGTATAAAAGAATCACAGTTAAAAGTTAGAAAATTATATCATGATATGAAAAATCATATGATATGTATAGAAAATATCTATGGAAATAATAGTTATACAAAAGAAATAAATAGCAAATTAGAAGAATGTAATTATATATATAATACTGGAAATATGGTTTTAGATGTTATTTTGAATGATAAAAAAACTGTTTGTGATAAAGATAATATTGATTTTTATGTAGATATAAATTTTTCTAAATGTGAGTTTATAGATATATCAGATGTATGTAGTATATTTTCAAATATGATAGATAATGCAATACAAGCATGCAATAAAATCAATGATGAAAAAATAAATAAAAATATTAAAATTAGAGGGACTATTGTAAATAGGATTTTTGTAATACAATGTGAAAACACAAAAATTAATATAATAAAATTTAGGGGAAGATCTATTATAACAGATAAAAAGGATTCATTTTTACATGGGATTGGAATAAATAGTATAAAAAATTCAGTACAAAGATATAATGGAAATTTAGAAATAGATACATCTGTTAATAAATTTATAATGACTATTTATATACCTTTGATTGAAAAAATGACCTGTTAGAACATTAAAATGACCTGTTGTGAAAACTATATTGAAAAAAATTATATGAAATGTTATTTTTTAAGCATAGAACGTTTGAGACCGATATAAATATCGAACTCAGTGCTTAGAAGATAACATTTTTTTATTGTTATTAAATTCAAAATAAAGGGGAAGTAGTATGCCAATATTAAAAATAGAAAATTTAACTAAGATATATGGAAAAGAAGAAACAGAAGTGAAAGCACTAAACAACATAAACTTAGAAATAAATAAAGGGGAATTCGTTGTAATAGTAGGAAAAAGTGGAAGTGGAAAAAGCACATTACTTCATATAATGGCAGGGCTTGAAACTCCAACAACTGGAGATGTAATTATAGACAATATAAACATTTCATCTCTTGATGAAAAACAAAGATCACTTTTACGCAAAGAAAAGATAGGATTAATATTTCAATCATATAACTTAATCCCTGTTTTAACTGTTGAAGAAAACATAAAACTACCAACAATAAATACAAATAACAAAGATGATATATATGTTAATGAACTAATGGAACTACTTAGTATAGAAGATAGGAAAACTCATCTACCAAGTCAACTATCAGGTGGACAACAACAAAGGGTAGCAATAGGAAGAGCTCTTGTAAATAAACCAGCGATTATATTTGCAGATGAGCCTACAGGCAACTTAGATACAAAAACAGAATCAGAAGTTTTAAGCCTTTTAAAAGAATCTCAAAAAAAATATAATCAAACAATAATAATGATAACTCACAATATGGAGATTGCAAAATATGCAGATAAGATTATAAAAATTGAAGATGGATTTATAAGAGGGTAGGTGAAATTATGAAACTTAATGATATCGTAAAAAAATATATATTAGCAAATAAAAAGAACACATTATTAATAATTACAAGTATTATAATTTCAACTGCTTTATTTTTAGTAATGAATATAATAAGTGAGGACGCTAGAAATTTGATGGTTGACCAAGCTAAAAAAGATTTAGGTACAAAACATGCATCATATAGTTACCCAACTAATAAGGAATTAGAATATCTAGAAAATAATCCAAAGATACAAAAAATTGGTAAACAAATGCTATTAGGGCTTCATGATATAGGAAAAGGCCAAACTCTACAAATATTATGGGATGATAAATCTGCTCAAGAGATGGTTAACGCATATACATTAAAAAATGGAATATTTCCAATTAATGAAAATGAAATTGCAGTAGATACATGGTATATTCAGCAAAATAATATAAAAGATCCAATAGGCAAAATAATAAAGTTAGATTATAGTAGACCAGATGAAAAGGGACATGAGTTATATACTGGAGAAAAAGAGTTTGAAATTGTAGGGATTTTAAAAAGTAATCCTCTTTTAAAAGCTCAAGGAATGTCTATGGGGGTTATAAGTAAAGGTTGTGCCATTAAAAACATACCTATTGAAGATAAATGCAATCAAGCTATGTTTATGTTTAAAAAAGAAAAAAATATACCAAAACAAGTTGAAAAGCTTGTTAAAGATGGAAATTTAGATAAAGATAATACAAGCTTAAACAATCCATTAATACTAGCAATGTCTGATAGTTTGAGTTTGAAAATACCATATATTATAGTTAATATTATACTTGCTTTGGCTACTATATTATTGATTTACAATATTTTTTATATATTGATATATAATAGAACGAAAGACTTTGGAACATTAAGGGCACTAGGTTTTGCACCATCTGACGTTTCTAAAATAATGATTTTAGAGGTATTTATATATTCTATTATAAGTATTCCGATTGGCCTAATATTAGGGGGATTAATAGCTAATTTGTGCAGTGAATATGTTATAGGTGTAATATATAATATTAATTATGTAAATTCAATTAAAAGTAATAGTTATATAAGTACATATTTAACTTCTATGATATTAAGTATATTAACAATAATAATATCAGTAGCTAAGCCACTTATGACAACATCTAAAATTGATCCTATGATTTGTATGAGAAGAAATGAAGAAAAGATTAATATAAATCAAAAATCATTTATAAATAAATTTATGACTAGATTTTTTAAGGATTATGGAAACATAGCATCAAAAAATATTCAAAGAAATAAAAAACGTACTAGCTTAGCTATAGCATCGATGACTCTAGTGATTTTCTTAATGTTAACAGTATATACAAAGTCTACTAGTAATTTTTTAGATGGTGGTGGAATGAGGCTATGGATACCAGGCGAGTATTCGATGCAAAACATTGATATATCATCTATTAATGAAAATGAAAAAAGCTATGATTCAAAAATATTAAAAGAGATAGAAAATATAGATGGAGTTAAAAAGGTAAATGCATTGAGAGACAAACATTTTAATATAAAAACTGATGATAATAATATAAACAAAAAATCAGACTACTGGAAAAGTGAGAAGCATACTCTTGAACAAAATGCTGAAATAAAAAATGGTGTAAAATTATACGAAAATAATTTTGAAGTTTTAGGAATTGAAGATACAGAGCTATTAAATGATGTATTGATAGAAGGAAAAGAAAATTTAAGTAAATTAAATAAAGAACCATATATATATATAGATAATCCAACATGTGAGTCAATTAATATAAAAATGGGAGATAAAGTTAATGTAAATTTTGATATTGTAGATTCTAAAACAGGAAATTTTACAAAATCAATTTCTAAAGAGTTTATTGTTGGAGGTATTATAAAACATTTACCTATATTTTCTCAAGGTGGAGGAACAAGCTTTGGGGCGATTATGTCAGTAAATCAAATGAATAAATTTACAGGTATTTCATCATATGAAAGATTTGATGTATGGACTAGTAAGCTTGCCAATGAGAAACAAGTTGAGAGTGAATTAAATAAAATAATAAAAAAATCAGGAAAGGGTATCTTGATACCATATAAAAGTGAATCAGCTGGACTTGAAAAAAGTGATAATCAAAAAGCTATGGTTATGACATTAGTTGTTGGGGTGATAGTTATATTATCTTTATTTAACTGTTGTAACACTATAGTTACTAGTATAAATAGTAGAAGTAGGGAATTTGCACTATTTAGAGGTATAGGGATATCAAAAGATGAAATAAAGAAAATTGTTAAATTAGAAGGTTTAATATATATAGCTGTTAGTTTTGCTATAGCTATAGTACCTAGTTTAATTGTAAGGGCTATAATAATAAAAGATTTTGAAAATATTAATTTGATAAATCTAAAATTTATAGGAGCAATTATTCTAATTATAGCATTTTTAACAGCTATAATTATGATAACAACAGTAAAAGCTTTAAAACAGGTACAAAGTGAAGATTTTATAGAACAGATAAAAACTTTAGAATAATCTTAAATATATAATAAAAATGAAAAAGTTACACATCTGATTATACAGTTGTGTAACTTTTTTATTTGTAAAAATAGTTATTATTAAATTAATTTATAAATTTTATCATGATTTATTAATTAATTTGTGTTATGATTTATAATATAAATTAATTAATAAAGGATGTGATTATATTGAAAATAGTAAGTTTCTTTAATGTTAAAGGTGGAGTTGGTAAAACAACACTTACAATATTAACAGCTATAAAACTAAGCAAACAAGGTAAAAAAGTACTAATAATAGACGCAGATACACAAGCTAACTTAACTCAATTTATGTATAAAATAGTACATAACAACAAAACTATGTTTGAGGCACTTACAGACAACTCGAGTGCAGAGGAAGTAATAATAAATACACCAATGGATGAATATCCAAACATGGATTTAATACCAAGTGACTTAAGTTTATCAGTACTATCAGAATTTTTAACAACTAAAACTAATCGTGAAAAAGCTGTATGGAGATGGTTCAAAGGAAACATAGATGAACTTAAAAACTACGATTACATATTTATAGACTTATCACCTTCTTATGATCTTATTGCTAGAAACTTTATGTTAATATCAGACTCAATTATAACTCCACTACAATATCAAGATATAGCAAGTATAAGAGGATGTGAGTTATTTTATCAAAAGTTTAATCAAGACTTAGAAGAAATGGAAATGGTAAATGAATCAAAAAGAGCTGTTATTATAAACTCTTATACAACTAGAAAATTATCTTCTGGAGATATATTTAATGATTATTTAGATACTTTTAAAGACATTAAAAATGATTTATTAGAAACTAAAATTAGCGACACTACAATAGTAAAAAATGCTATTTTAAATAAAATGGATATAGATGATTATTTAAAGAAAACAAAAAAGGCTCATAAAATTAGAGATGAGTTTAATGAGTTTATAAATGAATTAATTGAAAAGGAAGTGTTATAAATGGGATTAGGAAAATTTATGGACGATTCTAATGAAGTAAGAATAACTAATAAAAGTTATAAAGATAAAGTTAATAATGAATTAAAAACTAAGTTTGAAAAAGAAATTTTAGTTTCAGGCGGTATAAATTTATTGGATATGGAAGAAGAAAAATCTGTAAAGAAAACTGCTATATCTGTTTATTTCAAAGAAGAGGATTTAAAGCTTTTAAAAGCTATTTCACAAATAAAAAACACTACTGTTAACAAAACTATAATGAATATTTTAGAAACAACTCTTGAAACAACTAAAGAAAATTTACCAAAAGATTTCGATATAAATAAAAATGTTAAAGAGTATGATAAAAGGAATAAAAACAAGGGAAATAGAAGAAAGTAACGTATATAAATCACAATATAAATGTTAAATAATTTATATTGTGATTTATATTTTAATTTATATCAAAATTCATAAAATATTTTATAATATAATTCAATTTAAAATTGTAAAATAATTTATAAATTAAATTATATTTTTTTATAAAAATATATATAAAAATATAATAAGAATTTTAAAAATCCAATATATAATTCGCTTTATATACACTATATAGTTTTAGAATATTTCTTAAATAAAATTAATTAAATAAAATACTGTTGACAAAAATATATAACATATATAGAATAAGTAATTAAATATTAACAAAAAAATAATAATGGTAGAGGCCGCGATACTTATAAGTACCAATAATGAGGTAAGCACGAAGACTTATTGGAAAAGGAATTATTGCCGAAGGACATAACTGATGCTTAAAGGTTATGTATCTGGGGATGTATATAATATATGCATAACTGTCACAAATAAAATTTGTGTTGAGCTACATTTAAGGAATAAATGGGATATTTATATTCATTTTTAAATTCCCCTTAAGTGTGACTTAAGGGGGATTTTTGTATATAAAATAAAATATAGAATGTGGTATTAACAACATAATATAAACTTACAGGAGAATATAAATATGAAACTACAAGGAACTATGTCAGTAAATGAAAATGAATTATATATAGGTGGTGTAAGTTGTAAGGAGCTTAAAGAAAAATATCAAACACCACTTTACGTATTTGATGAAGAATTAGTTAGAAACAATTGTAGAGAATATGTAAAGCATTTTAAAGTAAATGAAAATAATAATAAAGTAGCATATGCAGGTAAAGCATTTTTACCAATACATATGTGTAAGATTATAAATGAAGAAAATCTATATCTTGATGTAGTATCAGGAGGAGAATTATATACAGCACATAAATCAAACTTTCCAATGGAGAGAATATTATTTCATGGAAACAATAAGACAATAGATGAAATAGAAATGGGAATAGATTTAGGTGTTGGAAGATTTGTAGTAGATAATTACTATGAACTTGATTTAATACAAAGAATATGTGAGAGAAAAAACACAAAACAAGCAGTTTATTTTAGAATAACACCTGGAATAGAAGCACATACTCATGATTATATAAAAACTGGACAAATTGATTCTAAGTTTGGATTCGCATTATCAAATGGAGATCTACATGATGCAATTGAAAGTTTAAAAAACTACAACAATATAGAATTAGTAGGAATTCATGCTCATATAGGTTCTCAAATATTTGATGTAGAACCATATTTAGACGAGGTTAAAATAATGATGAACTTAGTAAAAGAAATAAAAGATTCATATAACATAAACATAACAGAAGTAGATTTAGGTGGAGGGGTTGGAGTTTATTATACACAAGATGATGAACCAAGAACAATAAAAGAGTTTTGTGAACATATAATACAAAAATCACAACAAGTTTGCCAAGAAATAGGAATTAAAGTACCTACTTTAATAATAGAACCAGGAAGATCAATAGTTGCAAATGCTGGAAGTACAATATATACAGTAGGTTCAATAAAAGATATAAAAGATGTAAGAACTTATGTAAGTGTAGATGGTGGAATGACTGATAATATAAGACCATCTCTATATCAAGCAGGATATGAATGTGCAATCGCCAATAAAATGGGACAAGACAAAACCAATCAAGTTACAATAGCAGGAAAATGTTGTGAAAGTGGAGACATCTTAATAACTGATGTAGATATTATGGACATAGAAAGTGGAGACATACTTATAATCGCATCAACTGGTGCATATGGATACTCAATGGCATCTAACTATAATAAGATGGCAAAGCCAGCAGTAGTATCAGTACAAAATGGTAAAATCAAACTAATATGTAAAAGACAAAGTTATGAAGATCTTTTAAAGCTAGAAATATTATAATAATTAGAAATAAAAATAGAATATTAATTGTAGAGGTCGCGATAATTATCAGTACCAATGACGAGTTAAGCACGAAGACTTATTGGAAAATGAATTGTCGCCGAAGGGTATAACTGATGCTTTAAGGTTATATGCCTGGGGATGTATAAAATATATGCATAACTATCACAAATATAATTTGTGTTGAGCTACATTTAAGGAATATATAGTGATATATATGTTTTTGAGTCCTCCTTAAGTGTAATGCTTTAAGGAGGATTTTTTTATCCAAATTTAATAAATTCAATAAAAAGGAGCAGGTTAAATGGGAGTTATAGTTCAAAAATATGGCGGTACTTCAGTAGGAGATGTCAAAAAGATAAAATCTGTTGCTAAAAGAGTAATATGTGAAAAAGAAAAAGGTAATGATGTAGTGGTAGTTTTATCTGCAATGGGAAAAACTACAGATCATTTAGTTAATTTATGCAAACAAATATCAACTAATCCAAGTAAAAGAGATTTAGATATGATTTTGGCAACTGGAGAGCAAGTATCCATATCACTGTTGTCTATGGCGTTTCAAGATTATGGATATGACTCTATATCACTTACAGGATTTCAAGCGGGAATAAGAACCCAAGGACCTCATACTAAAAACAAGATTTTGGATATAGATATTAAAAAGGTAAAAACACATTTACAAGAAGGTAAGATAGTAGTTGTAGCAGGTTTTCAAGGAATAAATGAAAATGGAGACATAACTACATTAGGTAGAGGTGGCTCTGATACTACAGCGGTTGCATTAGCGGCAAAACTTGATTGTGAATGTAATATATATACGGATGTAGAAGGAATATATTCGGTAGACCCTAGATTATACAAAGATGCAAAGAAGTTAGACTTTATAAGTTATGAAGAGATGATGGAGATGTCTAGCCTAGGCGCAGGAGTTATGGAAACTAGAGCAATTGAGATAGCGTGTAAATATAATATACCAATATATGTAGCATCAAGTAGCAAAGATGTAAAAGGAACTTATATAAAGGAGTATGATAAAAAAATGGAAGAAAAAGTTATAACAGGATTAAGTATTAGTGATGATGTAATTATGATTACAATAAACAATATATTATTTAGATTAGACAATATAGCTACAATATTTGAAAAGCTAGCAAGAGAAAATGTAAATATAGATATGATAAGCCAAACAGCTCCTTTAAATGGGAAAGTTAATTTATCGTTTACAGCATCAAAGGAAGATTTATTTGTAATAAATAAAGCTATGGATGAAATAAAAAGTGAAAATAGTGGGGTAGAAGTAGTTGTAGAACAAAATATAGCTAAGATATCTGTTGTAGGAATAGGAATGACAAATCAAAGTGGAGTAACTGGAAAATTATTTAGATTATTAGCAGATAATGGCCTAGAATTTAGACAAGTAACGACATCAGAAATAAGCATATCGTACACAATAGATGAAAAAGATAAAGAAAAAACAGTATCTTTATTAGCTAGAGAATTAGATTTATAAAAAAATAAATGGAGGAGTAAATAAAATGAAAAAAGCAAACATAGCAATAGTTGGGGCAACTGGAATGGTTGGGAGAACTTTCTTAAAGGTTTTAGACCAAAGGAACTTTAAAATTGATAATTTATACTTATTTTCATCTGAAAAGTCAGCAGGTGAAGTAGTTAAGTTTAGGGGCAAAGAGTACATAGTAGAAGAACTAAAAGAAGATTCATTTAGTAGGGATATAGACATAGCTTTATTTTCAGCAGGGGGAAGTGTCAGTAAAAAATTCGCTCCTATAGCAAGGGGAAATGGGGTCATAGTAGTTGATAATTCTAGTGCATGGAGAATGGACAAAGATATACCATTAGTAGTTCCAGAGGTAAATCCACAAGATATAGATTGGAATAATGGGATAATCGCAAATCCAAACTGCTCTACAATTCAATCAGTAGTACCACTTAAGGTACTTCATGAAAACTTTAAAATAAAAAGATTAATATATTCAACTTATCAAGCAGTTTCAGGGTCTGGTATTGGTGGAATAATAGATTTAGAAAATGGAATAAATGGAGAGGAAAATAAAAAATATCCTCATCAAATAGCATACAACTGTATTCCCCATATAGATGATTTTATGGAAAATGGATATACAAAAGAAGAGATTAAGATGATAGAAGAAACTAAGAAAATATTAAATGACCAAGACATAAGAGTAACAGCTACTACAGTTAGAGTTCCTGTTAAATACGGTCATAGTGTATCTATAAATATAGAATTTGAAAAGGAATTTGAATTAGATAAAGTTTATGAATTATTAGAAAGTGTAGACGGAATAGTAGTAGTTGATGATATAAAAAATAATACATATCCAATGGCTATAGACGTTGAAGGAAAAGATGAAGTTTATGTTGGAAGAATAAGAAGAGATTATAGCGTAGATAATGGAATTAATATGTGGGTAGTTGCAGACAACATAAGAAAAGGCGCTGCTACTAATACAGTTCAAATAGCAGAACTTTTATTAAAAAATTTATAAATTAGAGGAGAATATATATGAGTTTATTTGAAGGTTGTGGAGTTGCACTTGTTACTCCTTTTAAAAATAGTGAAGTCGATTATGAAAAATTAAAAGAAATAATAAATTGGCATATAGATAACAAAACAGATGCAATAGTAATATGTGGAACAACTGGTGAATCTGCAACTATGACTGATAAAGAAAGAAAATCTGTTATAAAGTTTACTGTTGAAACTGTTAACAATAGGATACCAGTAATAGCAGGTAGTGGAAGTAATAATACTGTTTATTCAGTAGAATTAAGCAAGTACTGTGAAGAAGTTGGTGTTGATGGACTATTAGTAGTGACACCATACTACAACAAAGCTACTGAATTAGGGCTTATAAAGCACTATGAATATATAGCAAATAGTGTTGATTTACCAATAATACTATACAATGTTCCAGGAAGAACAGGGGTTAATATATCACCTGAAACTGTAAAAAAACTTTCTAATATAAAAAATATAATAGCAGTAAAAGAGGCAAGTGGAGATATCTCTCAAGTAGCTGAAATTGCTAGATTGTGTGGAGATGATATAGACATATATAGTGGTAATGATGATATGGTAGTGCCTATATTATCATTAGGTGGAAAAGGTGTTATATCAGTTGTAGCAAATATATTACCTAATGAAACTCATAATATGGTTGAAACATATTTAAATGGTGATATATATCATTCTAGAAAATTACAATTAGATATGAATGGACTTATAAACTCTCTATTTATAGAAGTAAATCCTATACCTGTAAAAACAGCTATGAACTTAATGGGTATGGATGTAGGTAATTTGAGACTACCTCTTACTGATATGACTGATGATAATTTAAAAATATTAATAAAAGAAATGAATATGTATGGAATAAAAACAGAGGAGAAATAGTATGCTAAGAATAGGAATAAGTGGATGCAATGGAGCAATGGGAAGAATGTTAAATGAAACAATATCAGATATGAATGACTTATCTATAGTTTTAGGTATAGATAGAAACATAAACTTATATAACAATACTTATCCTGTATATGAAAATCCATCAAGTATAGATGTAGACTGTGATGTGATAATAGATTTTTCTAATCCAAACAATTTAAATGATTTATTAAACTTTTGTGTAGACAAAAACGTAGGCATTGTAATAGCTACTACAGGACTTAGCCAAGAACAAGAACAAAAAATAAAAGAATCTTCTAAATACATTCCTATATTTAAGTCTTCAAATACATCAATAGGAATAAATGTACTTATAGATTTAGTTAAAAAGGCAAGTAAAGTTTTAAGTGATAATTTTGATATAGAAATTATAGAAAAGCATCATAATAAGAAAGTAGATGCACCAAGTGGAACAGCTTATATGTTAGCCAATGCTATCAATGAAGAATTGGATAATTCTATGGAATATAACTATGGAAGAGAAGGCACTGATGCAAAGAGAAACAAAAAAGAAATAGGAATCCATGCAGTTCGTGGAGGTACTATCCCAGGAGAGCATACTGTCATGTTTGCTGGAATGGATGAAATAATAGAAATTAAACATACAGCACTTTCAAAAAAGGTATTTGCACAAGGAGCTGTTAGGGCTGCTAAATACATTGCAAACAAAGAACCTAGATTATACTGTATGGATGACTTAATAAACAACAACTAAAAGGAGATAACAAAATGAATACTAATGAAAACAACTTAAACAAAACTGATTTTACAGATCCATATGCAATTGCAAAATTTATAAAAGAAACTAAAAAAAGTACACCAGTAAAAGTGTATATAAAAGGACAATTAGAAAATATAGATTTTCCAAACTGCAATGTTTTTGGTGAAAATGAATTTAAAATAGTATTTGGACAATATAGCGACATTGAACATATATTAAATGATAATAAAGATAAAATAGATTGCTTTGAAATAGAAAATGACAGAAGAAACTCAGCTATTCCAATGTTAGATATGAAAAATGTAGAGGCTAGAATAGAACCTGGTGCAATAATAAGAGATAGAGTAAGTATAGGGAAAAATGCTGTTATAATGATGGGTGCAGTTATAAATATAGGTGCAAACGTTGGTGAAAACACAATGATAGATATGAATGCTGTTGTAGGAGCTAGAGGAACTATAGGTAAAAATGTTCATGTGGGAGCAGGTTCTGTAATAGCGGGCGTATTAGAACCACCAAGTAAAACACCAGTAATAATAGAAGATGATGTTATGATAGGTGCTAATGCAGTAATCCTTGAGGGTGTAAGAATAGGCAAAGGTGCAGTTGTAGCAGCAGGAGCAGTTGTAACTAGTGACGTTGAAGAAAATACAGTAGTTGCAGGAACTCCAGCTAGAGTTATAAAAGTAAAAGATTCAAAAACTGCAGACAAAGTAAAAATATTAGAAGATCTAAGATAGTAAAAATAGGTATGTCAAATCTAATATAAGATTTGATATACCTTTAATTATAGGAGGATATTATGAAGAGTTTATATGAACAAGATAAAAAATACATACTAAATACATACAATAGACTTGATTTAATAATAGAAAAAGGAGAAGGCTCATACGTATTTGATATTGACGGGAATAAATATTTAGATATGTATAGTGGTATATCTGTAAATAACTTAGGTCACGACAAAGGTATTGTAGAAGCAATAATAAAGCAAGCATCAAAGTATATGCATTTGTCTAACTACTTTGTAAGCGAACCTGTTGTAAACTTAGCAAAATTGCTTGTTGAAAACACTTTTGCGTCTAAGGTATTTTTCACTAACTCAGGAACTGAGTCAAATGAAGCAGCAATAAAACTTTGTAGAAAATATGGAAAACAAACCAGTAAAAATAAATATGAATTATTATCTGCATATAACTCTTTTCATGGAAGAACAACAGGATCATTAGCACTTACAGGACAAGAAAAATATCAAAAAAATTTTATGCCTTTAATACCAGGGGTTAGCCATTTCAAATATAATAACATAGAAGATTTAAGAGCAAAAGTAAATGAAAATACTTGTGGCTTATTCTTAGAGATAATACAAGGAGAAGGCGGAATAGTAGAAATATCTAAAGAATTTATGGATGAAGTAGTTAAGTTATCTAAAAAATACAATTTTTTAATAGTAATAGATGAAATACAAGCAGGTATGGGAAGAACTGGAGATTTATTTGCTTATGAACAATATAACTTTACACCTCATATAGTTACTATATCTAAGTCAGTAGGAGGGGGAATACCTCTAGGTGCTATGTTAGTAAGTAAAGAGGTTGAAAATGTTTTACAACCTGGCGACCACGGAAGCACATTTGCTGCTAATCCAGTATCTTGTGCGGGTGGAGAATATGTAATGAATAAATTAGTTAATACTGATTTATGTGAAGAAGTAAAATTAAAAGGTAATTACTTAATAAATGAATTAAATAATTTAAAAGAAAAGTATCCTAATATAATAAAAGACGTAAGAGGTAGAGGCTTAATGATAGGTGTTGATGTTGGTCAATATGCAAATGATATAAAGAAAATAGCCCAAGAAAATAGATTATTATTAAACTCTACAAATAATACTATCATTAGGTTATTACCTTCATTATGTATAACTACTGATGAGATAAATGAGTTTTTAACTATATTTGAAAAAGTATTAAAAGGGGTGAAATAGATGATTTCATTTCAAAAATTTCAAGGAACAGGAAATGATTTTATAATATTTAAAGAAAGTGATTTAAAAGATATAGATTATAGTGTATTAGCAAAAAAAGTCTGTAACAGAAATTTTGGAATTGGCGCCGATGGAATGATCGTAGTTGCAAAGTCCAGTCAATCAGATGTGAAAATGTGTTTTTATAATGCTGATGGAAGTATAGCTACTATGTGTGGTAATGGAATAAGATGTTTTTCAAAATTCGTATATGAAAATAACATTGTAAATAATACTGAATTTAGCGTTGAAACTTTAGCTGGAATTATGAAAATAAAAGTTAGCTTAGAAAATGATAAAGTAGCTTTTGTCGATGTTAATTTAGGAAAACCACTATTTGTAGCACCTGAGATACCAATCGATAAAGAAAGTAAATTATATATAAATAAAGAAATTAGTGTAGGAAATGAAACTTTTAAAGTTAATTCATTAGTTATAGGAACTATTCATACTGTGATTTTTGTAGATGATTTTAAAGGCATAGATTTTGAAAGAATAGGGTCAAAAATAGAACACAGTGAAATATTCCCTATGAAAACAAATGTGAACTTCTGTAAGATAATTGACAAAGACAATATTGATATTGTAACTTGGGAAAAAGGCGTTGGTATTACAATGGCATGTGGAACAGGAGCGGCAGCATCTGCAATTATAAGTTCTATTGTTCATGATTGTAGTAAAAAATTAAAGGTAAAAGTAAAAGGTGGAGAACTTTTTATAGATCAAAGAGATGGAGAAGCATTTTTAATAGGGCCTACAGAATATATATGTAGCGGTGAATATAATTACTGCACAAATTAATAATAGATCTAAATAAATATATAACGCTAAAAGCTCCTTTAACTAGGGGCTTTTAGTTGTTTTTGTTTAAATTTATTGATTTAGATTTAAGATAAGTATCTTGATTATAATTTTCGTTTCATATTGATAAGTATCAATAGATACAAAAATTTAATAGTGTGTGATTTTTTAAAATAAAATATTAAAAAATGTCCTGCAAACGTGACCTTTAATAACTAGTAGATATACTAAATATTGTCACGCAAACAGGACATTCATAAAATACTTTATCAAAGCATTTGAAAGTACTAAATTTGAAGTTTAGTTATTACCAAAATTTAGCACTGAATATATGTGTGATATAATAATAATAAATTTCGCAAATAGGGGGAAGGTTATCTATGGAAACAGAAATATTAAATGTTAAAGATTTAAATATTAATTACGAAAATATTTTAAAAGGGGCACAGTATCTAAAGAATGGTGAAGTTGTTGCAATCCCAACAGAAACTGTTTATGGATTAGCGGCAGATGCTTTTAATGAAGAGGCTATAAAAAAAGTGTTTAAAGTTAAAGGAAGACCACAGGACAATCCATTATTAGTACATATACATAAATTAGAACAAGTTCATGATATATGTAAGGATATCCCAAAAGAAGCAGAGAAAGTATTTGATGCCTTTTGGCCCGGATCAGTAACTTTGATTTTTAATAAGAAAGATTGCATTTCAGATACAGTTACTGCAGGAATGAAAACTGTAGCTGTTAGATTTCCAAAGAGTGAAATAGCAAGAGCTATAATTAAAGAAAGCAAAACTTTATTAGTAGCTCCATCTGCAAATTTATCAGGGAAGCCATCAACTACTAGTTCTAAGCATTGTTATAATGATTTAAATGAAAAAATCCCATGTATTTTAGATGGAGGCTCATCTTCAATTGGCTTAGAATCAACAATTATAGATATGTCTACTAAAGATCCAGTACTTCTAAGGGAAGGAGCTATAAGTATAGATGAAATATGTAAAGTGATTCCAAATCTTATATATAAAAAGGACTTGTTAAGCGTAGGAGAAAATGAAATTCCAAAGGCTCCAGGAATGAAATATAGACATTATGCACCAGATGCACCACTAACATTGGTTGAAGGAGATTATATAAAAACTTCTAAATGGATTAAAGAAAATACAAATGAGAATGATGTTGTAATTTGTTTTGAAGAGTTTTTAAATGATTTTAAGGACTATCAACATACATATAGTTTAGGAAGTTTTAAGACATTAAATGTAGCAGCTAAAAAGATATTTGATTTACTTAGAGAATGTGACAAATTGGATATAAGTCATATTTATATACAAGCTCCAAATAATAGTGGTTTAGGGAATTCTATAATAAATCGATTAGAAAAAGCAAGTGCAGGAAATATTGTTAATATATAAGTTGTATCGGTTATAGATTGAATATTTAAGAACTTGTCAATAGTAAAATGATAAAAAATTAACATCTAAAGGGAACATTATCTCTAAATTCAAATTAACTTTGATGCATCTAATAAAAATAATAAAGAATCAATTATACTAATTTTTTTGGTATATATAAGAAGATTCAATATACAATTAAATCAGATTGAAAAGGTTAAATAAATGATATAATATAAAATAAAGTAAAAACATTGAGGTGATTTACCATTGAAAGATATAATAATAGATAATACTTTTGGAGAAGATGTATCCTCTAAAGGTATGTTAAAAAAATGGGAAGGTAAAATAGATGGAAAAAAAATTTATATAAAAGCAGGACTATATAATAGAGGTGCATATAGCAAAATCCAACCTCTTACCGAAGTGTTAGTATCAGACATACTACAGTTCCTTAAAGTAGACCATGTGAAATATTATTACAATCCAAAACAAGAGAGAAATGGAAAGTATTATGAAGTTTGTTATTCATATGATTTTGCAACTAATGGAGAATTTATATCTATGCGTCATTTAGTTAATAGAGGTGAAGATGATTATAAGATAGTTACTTCTACTTTTAAAGAATATAGAGAAGTGATTGATACTATGATAGTAGTAGATTTTTTAATAAATAATATAGACAGGCATTATAGAAATTTTGGATTAGTTAAAAGTAACGATTTATATAGGTTTGCACCTTTATTTGATCATGGATTCTCATTATATGGAGATTTAGAAGATTATGAGTTAAATTTAGATGATAAAGAAACTTTAGAAATGATAGATGAATGTAAAACTTTCAAAACATCACATTATGATCAATTAGATTTAATACAAAGTAATATAAAAATTAATGTAAAAAAAGAAGATATTTTTGATATTGTCTATAAATATAAAGATGTATTCACACCTCACAGAATTGAATGTATAGAGCATTTAATCAGCGTAAGGTATAATGAGTTAGAAAGGAGAGGTATATTTTATGTATAAAGACAAGTACACAATGATGTATAAAAATAAAGTTGTTGGAATTTTAGAATATGATTTTATTAATCATAAATTCTCTTTTGAATTTGACAAAGACTATAATGATACTCCTCCGTATCCATTAGTACGATGGGGCGAATCTATGGATAGTAAAATAGTAGAGGAAAAAGACATAATAGATTGGTTAAGTGATAGGGTTATACAAGAATGCAGACCTGAAGTTAAAGAAGTTTTAAGTAAGTTAAATCTTTATGATTATGATGTTTGGGATATTGTTAGAAGGAATTATGGTATGTCTGGAGATGATTATTTCTGGTTAACAAAAGATACTAATTTAGATTACAAGACGTTTAATACTAGGTATTGCTTCTATAATGATATAACTCCTATAAAAGTACCTCCTTTCCCTATTATAAAGTATCCAAAATATTTTGAAATTCAACAAATAAAAAATGGTCAAAAATGGATAATGGAGTGGATATAAGTGATTATATTCACTCCATTATTTTTACATAGTAAAACTTCTGAATACGTTATGGAACTTATCAAATTTTCTATCATAACTCCTGATAATAATATTGCAAAGCAAACTTAGAGAATAATTTCAATAGCAGATAAAAATATAAAATCGCTAGAAAGAAATATATAATTTAACCAGTTGGGGCGTTTAAATGACCAGTTGGGTCAAATGTATTGTGAAAATTTGTATCTATTGTTATTTTTAAAAAGAGATAATTACTAAGATATGATATAAAGCTCATTATTGTAAGTTTATCTTATGATAATGAGTTTTGTCATTTAAAATAGTTAAAGGAGGAATTATGTTTGAATTTAAATTAGCTTTAATGTATTTACGAAAAAATAAAAGAGAATCACTTTCAATAATCGCTTGTATAGTTATTGCAATTACACTTATCTTAGGGGTAGATATAGGAGCAAATAGTATACAATTAAATCAGATTAAAATGGCTAGAGAAATTGCAGGTTATTATGACGGGACATTACAAACTGATGATAAAAAAAATATTGAAAAATTTAAAAAAATTAATGGAGTATCTAATGTACAGACAGTCAAAAATTTAGGAGAATTTATTCCACAAGATGGACTTAAAACTACACTTTATACATTTAATGAAGATTATTTAAAATCTCTTAATTATAAACTTGTATCTGGAAGATTACCTAAAGATGAAAATGAAATAGTTATAGACAAAAGCTCATTAGACAAGTCATACCAACAAAAAATATTAAACAAAAATATTTCAGCAATAAATAAAATTGAGTATAGTTCAAATGGAGTTAACAAAATTTATAGTAAAAAAAATGAATATAAAGTTGTTGGTTTTATAGGCAAAGTAGATGGATATTATGAACTTGCAAATGCTGAAGGAAACGACGGCATAGAAATAGCATCTTTTGTTAAAACTTCACAAAATGTATTACCTAATGAGTTAATAAAATACAATACAGTATATAACCTAAATATTAATGAAAAGAATTTAGATAAAAAATTTGAATATCTAAGAAAAGAATATAATCCATCACTTAACTATAAAATAGATATTAGGCAAGATGGCGAATCGGGAATATCTAGTAATGAATATTTAGATTCTGCTCTTAGATGTTATGCAGACCAACAGCAAAATAATGAAAAAGAACTTAAAATATTTGTTGTAGTTGTTGCAGCTTTTACAATAGTTAACTTTTTTAATATAATCCTTACAAAACTTACAAGCCAAATAGGACAATTAAGATTAATTGGAATGTCTAATAAAAAGGTTGTTAAATTTTATTTAATTCAAATGCTCATATTGTTTATTATAGGTTCAATTATAGGGGTTATATCTTCTGTTTTTTTTGCAAGATTTGGTATGAGTATGTTTACAACACAAAACATGTTTGATATAAGTGACTTTACTAAAGTTAAATTAATTATTCCATATTCTATTGTAGGAAAAGCATTGATAATAATTTTAGCTATATTGCTATTAACAGTACTTTTACCTATATTAAAATCACTAAAAAAATACCCAATAGATATTATAAATAAAAGCGATAAGATTAAGTATAAAACAAAAAATAATAAAAAAATGATAATAACACTTTTAAAAAATAACTTACTTAGAAAAAAATCTAAAACAATAATGTCTATTATTGCAATATCATTTAGTGGAACTATACTTATTCAATTAATAGCTACAAATTTAGATTATCTTCAAAAGCAGTTAGATCAAAATCCATCATACTATCCGCATAAATATACTTACAATATAACACCTCATTGTAATGCGGATGAAAGTATAAAAAAAGTAAGCTCAAAAGATATATCAAAACTTAAAAATATTGATGGTATAAAGGATTTTAGCTTAGAAAGTTATAATACTGGGCATTTAATAATAAAAAAAGACAAGCTAAATAAAGTATACAGCAAAGATTTTGAAACAAAAGATAACAATACAAATACTCAAGAAGTTGTAGTTGAATGTAGTGGAATAGATAATGTTAATAAATTAAGTAAATATGTAAAAGAAGGCGATATTAAAACAATTAATAAATCAGATGGCGAATATATAAATATCGCTGTATGTAATAGATACTACGATCTTATTAATGCTAAAAATACATATGCAATTAAAGATTTAAAAATAGGTGATACATTTAATTTTAAAATAAAAAGTAAAAATTCAGATGGAAATTATTATTATAAAGACTTTAAAGGAAAAGTGAGTGTCCTATTAGATCAATCATACTCATTTAACAGTGAACTTTCACAATACTCAACTATGGGAATAGGTATGAACCTAAAAGAGTTTAAGAAAATAGTAAATAACAACTATATAGAAGATATACGTTTTAATGCAAAAGAAAGTAGTTATTCTACTATAAATAAAGTATTAAAAGATATAAAAAAGGATAATAGTTTTTTAAATATTGATAATAAAGCAGACAATTCATCTAAATTTAATATTTCTTTTATTCATATAATATTTTTGATATTATTACTTTCTGCATTGTTTAATATTTACACAACTATTAGTTTAAATATTAATAATAATATAAAGGAATTTTCAATTTTAAGATCTATAGGGCTTCCTAAGAAGTCTTTGAAAAAATTAGTTATTTATGAATCAATAATTTATGCTTTCTTAGGAAGCATAGTATCAATAATTTTTATTGCAATAGAAGATCTTAAATACATTAAACATCTTAAAGAAGTGTCTGCACCAGCGTTACAAGTAGATTTAAAAGTAAGAGCTATTTACATGCCACCAAAAGAAGCTATTATATTTATGTTAATAGCAGTTTTATTTGCTTTTTCAATAGGATATTTAAAATCAAGGTCAATAGATAAGACAGAAATAATTGAGGGTATAAATGAAAATTAATATATAATTTAACCAGTTGGGGCGTTTAAATGACCAGTTGGGTCAAATGTATTATGAAAATTTGTATCTACTGATATTTTTAAAAAGAGATAATTACTAAGATATGATATAAAGCTCATTATTGTAAGTTTATCTTATGATAATGAGTTTTGTCATTTAAAATAGTTAAAGGAGGAATCATGTTTGAGTTTAAATTAGCTTTAATGTATCTAAGAAAAAATAAAAAAGAATCAATTACTATAATAGCTTCTATAGTAATTGCTATCACTTTAATATTAGGAGTAGACATAATAGGGGATAGCATGTCTATCAATCAGATTAAGCAAGCTAAAGAAGTCGCAGGGCATTATGATGGAACATTTACAAGTAATAATAAAGAAAGCATAGCAAAATTAAAAAAGGTTGATGAAGTTTATAATGTATCTACAGTTAAAAATTTAGGTGAAATTATTCTACAAGATGGATTAAAAAGTCCATTGTACACATTTAATGAAAATTATCTAAAAAGTTCAAACTATAATCTTGTTTCAGGAAGATATCCAAAGAATAAAAATGAAATTATTATAGATTCAAAACTATTAGGTAAATATGACAAGGAAAATATTTTAAATAAAAATATTTCAGGAGTAAATAAAATTAAATACAACTTAGATGGTACTAATGAGATTTATAGTAAAAAAAATAATTATAAAGTAGTTGGAGTTATAAGTAAAGTTGATGACTATTACAACCTTGAAGATATAGAACTAGATAGTTTTATTGGAGATAGCGAAGATATAATACCAAATAACATTATAACTTATAGTACAATTTATAATGTTAAAGGGATTAATGAACATAATATAGATCAAAAATTTAATGATATAAGAAAAGAATATGATTCTTCATCGGACTATACAACAGATATTAGAAAAGATGGACAATCAGGAGTATCTAGTAATCAATACTTGGATGCGGCACTTAGATTATATGGAGATTTTCAACAGGAGAATCAAAAAGAGGTAAAAATCCTTGTAGCAATAACTGCATCTCTTACAATTTTTAATTATTTTAATATAATTCTTAGTAAAATGATGAATCAAATTGGAGACTTAAGAACAGTGGGAATGTCTAATAAAAAGGTTATTAGATTTTATTTATTTCAAATGAGTATATTATTTATTATAGGTGGATTTATAGGGTTTATCTCTTCTATTATTTTTGCAAGATATGCTATGAGTATATTTGTAGGATCCAACTTATTTAATATAAGTGATTTTAGCAAGGTTAAGTTAAATGTTTCGTATCTTATAGTAGGTAAATCTTTATTAATAACTTTAGGTGCATTATTACTAGCAATATGTTTACCTATATTAAAATCATTAAAAAAATACCCAATGGATCTTATAAATAAAAGTGACAAGGTTAAGTATAAAACAAAAAAGAATAAGAAAATTCTAAAAACACTTTTAAAAAACAATTTATTAAGAAGTAAATCTAAGTCAATAATTTCAATTGCCATAATTGCATTTAGTGGATTTGTGTTTATATCATGTACATCTACGAATATGAAAAACTATTTTAATAAGACACAGAAATATTCAGTAGGATGTAAAGAGGAATATAGTTACATGATAAATCCTTATGAAAATGTTGATGAGAGCATAGATAAGATAAGTATGGAAGAGACGTCAAATATAAAGAAGATTAAAGGAGTAAAAGATTTTAATTTATTAAGTTATACATGTGGATATGTAACAATATCAAAATATAATTTAAATGAATCTTATATTAAAATGGAGGGGATAAAAGACAATAAAAAAGAAAATTTAGAAGTAACGGCTTTGGTAAGTGGAGTTGATGATTATAATAAATTAAACAAATATGTAAAAGAAGGAAGTCTAGAAAAAATTAATGAACAAAATAATGAATTTATAGATGTTGCAATATGCAATAAATTTAACAACATATATAACGGTAAGATGGAAGATGCTATTAAAAATTTAAAGATAGGAGATATATTTGAGTTTAAAGTGCTAAACAAAAAAGATAATAAAGAATTTGGATACAAAACATATAAATGTAGAGTTAATGCTATACTAGATCAATCATTCCAATATAATAACGGAATGCAAAATTATGCTGTAAATATGGGTATATACATGAATTTAGAATCATTCAAGAATATAACAAATGACACTTATATACAGGAAGTAAACTTTAATATAGAGGGTGATGGTAATAAGCAAGCAGATAAATCAGTAGATAATATAAATAAAAAGTATAATTCCTTGAATATTATTACTCCAACTAACAAATATAAAAGTTCAACTGACTCAAATAGTTATTTAAAGTCTAGGCTGATGATAGGGTCTATACTACTGATAGCTGCATTATTTAATATATATACGACAGTTAGTATAAATATTCATAATAATATAAGAGAGTTTTCTATATTAAGGGCTATAGGGCTTAAAAAGAAATATTTAAAAAAATTAGTTATATATGAAGCTTTAGTTTATAGCCTGATAGGTAGTGTAGTAGCGGGGATTATGGTTTCAATAAAGGAAATTATATTTTTTACAAATGTTAAACAAATGTATGCAGAATTGGGAACAAATTTGAACATGAGTGATATATACATACCTCCAAAAGAGGTTCTTATATTTATGTCAGTAACAATTTTATTTGCTTTTTTAATAGGATATTTCAAGTCAAAGTTAATAGACAAGATAGATATAAGTGAGGGTATAAATGAAAATTAATATATAATTTAACCAGTTGGGGCGTTTAAATGACCAGTTGGGTCAAATGTATTGTGAAAATTTGTATCTACTGATATTTTTAAAAAGAGATAATTACTAAGATATAATATAAAACTCATTATTGTAAGTTTATCTTATGATAATGAGTTTTGTCATTTAAAATAGTTAAAGGAGGCATAATGTTTGAGTTTAAATTAGCTTTAATGTATTTACGAAAAAATAAAAAAGAATCTATTACTATAATCGCATCTATAGTAATTGCTATGACTTTAATCTTAGGCGTAGACATAATAGGAGATAGTATGTCTATCAATCAAATCAATCAAGCCAAAGTAATTGCAGGAGATTATGATGGAACACTAACAAGTAATAACAAAGAAAGTGTAGAAAAATTCAAAAAAATTGATGAAGTTTATAATCTATCTACAGTTGAAAATCTAGGGGGAATTGTTTTACAAGGTGGGTTAAAAAGTACACTATACTCATTCAATGAAAATTATCTAAAAAATTTAAACTACAACCTTATTTCAGGGAGATGTCCAAAGAATGAAAATGAAATTATTGTAGATTCAAAACTATTAGGTAAATATAACAAGGAAAATATTTTAAATAAAAATATTTCAGGTGTAAATAAAATTGAATACTATTTAGATGGTACTAATGAGATTTATAGCAAAAAAAATAGCTATAAAGTTGTGGGGGTTATAAGTAAAGTTGATGACTATTACAATCTTGAAGATATAGAAATATATAGCTTTATTGGAAGTAATAAAAATATAGTTCCAAATAAATTTATAACTTACAGTTCAATCTATAATATTAAAGGTATTAATGAAAAAAACATAGACCAAAAACTTAGTGAAATAAGAAAAGAATATAACCCAAAATCTGACTATAAAATAGATATTAGACAAGATACAAAATCAGGAATATCTACTAATCAATATCTAGATTCAGCTCTTAGATTATATGGAGATTTTCAACAAGAAAATGAAAAAGACCTAAAAATCTTAGTAGCAATAACTGCATGTCTTACAATTTTTAATTTTTTCAATATAATGCTTAGTAAAATGATTAATCAAATTGGAGATTTAAGAGTAGTTGGTATGTCTAACAAAAAAATAGTTAAATTCTATTTAATGCAGATGTTAATTTTATTTACAATAGGAACAATTATAGGATTTATAACTTCTATAGTTTTTGCGAGATATGCCATGAGTGTCTTTGTAACTTTTAATTTACTTGATATAAGTGATTTCAGTAAAGTTAAATTAATTATTTCTCCTTTTATAGTAGGTAAAGCTTTATTAATAATTATAGGTACATTATTAATAGGAATATTCTTACCTATAATAAAATCCTTAAAAAAATATCCAATGGATCTTATAAATAAAAGTGACAAGATTAAGTATAAAACAAAAAAGAATAAGAAAATTTTAAATACTCTTCTAAAAAATAATTTATTAAGAAGTAAATCAAAGACGATAATTTCAATTTCTGTAATTGCATTTAGTGGATTTGTATTCATATCATGTACATCTAGTAATATGAGCGTTGTTCATAAACAGATTCTGAATAATTTATTAGGCTGTAAAAAAGAATACAACTACATGATAAGACCTTATGAAAATGCTGAGAGAAGTATAAATAAGATAAGTATGAAAGAAACTTCTAGTTTAAATAAATTTAAAGGAGTAAAAGACTTTAGTTTACTAAGTTATGCAACCGGATTTGTAGCAATACCAAAAAATGATTTAAATAAAGCATATTTTAAAATGTACCCTATAAAAGCGAATAATGAAGGAAATATAGAAGTAAGAGCGCTGTTAAGTGGAATTGATGATTATAATAAATTAAATAAATATGTAAAAGAAGGAAGTTTAGAAAAAGTTAAACAACCAAGCAATGAATTTATAAATGTTGCAATATGTAATGAAGATTATATATCGGGTAGCCGTAATATTGAAAAGACTATTAAAGGTTTAAAAATAGGAGATACTTTTGAATTTAAAGTTTTAAGCAAAAAAGATAACGGAGAATGTGGTTATAAAATATATAAATTCAGAGTTAATGCTATATTAGATGGGTCACTTATAGTTAATAACGGAATGGAAAATTATGCTACACCTATAAGTATGTACATGAATTTAGAAACCTTAAAAAATATAACAAATGATAATTATATACAAGAAGTAAACTTTAATATAGAAGGTAATGATAATAAACAATTGGATAAATCAATAGATAATATAAATAAAAAATATAATTTTTTGAATATTACTACTCCATATAACAAAGATAAAAAATCAGCGAATCATTTTGATTCTAGGTTGATTCTAGGGTCTATCTTATTGGTAGCTGCGTTATTTAATATATATACGACAATTAGTATAAATATTAATAATAATATAAGTGAGTTTTCTATATTAAGAGCTATAGGACTTAAAAAGAAGTATTTAAAAAAATTAGTTATGTATGAAGCTTTAGTTTATAGTTTTGTAGGTAGTATATTAGGAGGAACTCTAGCTTGTATAAAAGAGTTTAAATCTATAAATCAAACTAAAAAGCTATATGCAGAAAGCTTGAAAGTAAATTTAAAAACAAATGATGTGTATATACCTCCAAAAGAATTTATCATATTTATGGCAGTAGTAGTATTAGCATCAATTTTAATAGGTTATTTAAAGTCAAGGTCAATAGATAAGATAGAAATAATTGAGGGTATAAATGAAAATTAATATATAAAATGAGGGGTTTAGGATATGAAAAAAAGTATAAAAGTTAAAAACTTAAAAAAGATATATGGAAAAGGTGAAAGTAGCGTAAATGCTATTGATGACATTACTTTAGAAATAGAAAATGGAAAGTTTACTGCTATAGTAGGGCAAAGTGGAAGTGGTAAAAGTACGTTACTTCATTGTATGGCAGGGCTTGATAAGCCAACATACGGAAATGTATATTTAGGTGATGAGGATATATATACATTAAATGATGACAAGTTATCTAAAATTAGAGTAGAAGAGTTTGGATTTATTTTTCAAAGTTTTAATTTAATACCAGTTATTAATGTTTATGAAAATATAGTTCTACCTATATCAATTGATTCAAAAGCAGTAGATAAAGTATATATTGATAATATTATTAATAGCTTAGGATTAAAAGATCAAATAAATAAATTCCCAAATGAGCTATCTGGTGGTCAACAACAAAGAGTTGCAATAGCAAGATCTTTGGCAAATAAACCATCTATAATATTTGCAGATGAACCTACAGGAAATTTAGATAGTAAAACTAGCAAAGAGGTTATGGACATGCTTTGTATGTGTGTTAAAGATTTTAATCAAACCTTAGTTATGATAACACATGATGAGAAAATATCAAAAATGGCTGATACAGTGATAACTATATGTGATGGAAAAGTAAATAGTATAGGTACGAAAAAGGACATCCAGCAAGTGGAAGTTTAGCATATTAGATTTTAAAAATAGGAGATAACTTATGTTTATTTCCTATTTTTTAATTGTTAAATAACAATAGTTTTCTTATTTTAATTATGAGGAGTTGAAGAGAAAATAACTGATTGTCCCAAAATCAGTTATTTTATTATTTGATTGATATTTAAACGTAAGTAATCTAGTTTCAATTCGATATGTATCAATAGATATATTATAAATAAAACTTTATAATTTTACAGGTTGTATAATAATAATATCTATAAATTTACCATCAAATGACTTATTCTACTCTCTTTTATAAGAATCAATATTCGTTGCTTGAAAAATCTACTCCTGATACGCTAGCTTGCCTTTCAAAAGGTATAACTTTATCACAAAGAACACTTTTTCCCATCTTAGATGCTCCGTTGATAGATATAAGTGTTCCTGATATATTTAATGCAAGATTAAGCCTATCTTCATAATCTATTCCATTTTTAGATTCTCTAGTTATATAAGTGTGGTTTGGAAAGTTAAAAGATTTAAATACTTCTGATGATATTAACTTTTTTTCTACCATTGTAATCACTCCTTTAATAATCAAGTTAATTATATTTTAATCATTATATAATGATATTATAAAAAATAGATGATATTTAATTAAAATGAAGAAGTCCTTAAGTGTTTTATCAGTTACAATTTGAGCCTTATTACTAATTTTGCTAAATCAACATTTATTTCAGTAAAACTATGGGGAGTATTTGTTTATACATAAGAAGTAATAAAAAAAGGTGATTCCTGTATCGTTCAGGGGTTACCTTGTTTTTTAGTATATCTACTTTCAAACATTGTTAGACAAAGTTTGCTGGATAAATTAAAATAGTAGTAGTTATAGAATACTAATACTTTAATATACCTTAAACATAAGGGTGTTTATATAAAAAAAGTAAAGTTTGAGCCAACTAAATTGGTGACTCGAAATTAAAATAAAGACGATATTCTTAAATAATAAATAAGGAGGAACAAAATGGACATAAAATACGAAGGACCTTCAGCAAAAGAGTATATCGATTTAAGAATAAAAACTAATATGGGAGAAAAGAAATTATTAAATACTGAGATAGCCTTAGAAAATTCAGTTTTTATTGTTTCTATATGGGAGGATAACAAACTAATTGGGTTTGGAAGAATTATAGGAGATAAAGGAATTACTTATGTAATTTCTGATATTATGGTAGATCCAGATTATCAAGGTAAGGGCATAGGAAAGATTATTATGAAAGAAATTGATGATTATTTAGAAGAAAATACAGATGAGGACGCTTATATTATTTTAATTGCTAAAAAACCAGCAGATAAGTTATACTCTAAATTTAATTTTAGATATTCAGAGCCTGACTCTTGTGGTATGAGAAGGAAACCACGCAATAATGATTTATAAAATGCTAGAGGAACTAGATCTACTGCATATTAAAAGAAAATAATGTTATTATTTTCTTAATATTAGGTGATTTTAGTCGTATTTCATTTTTAGATTGTAGAATTTATATTTTAGGAGGTTTTTTTATGGATAATAAAAAGCTTTGGTTAAAGATTAGTGGTAGTATTAACTACTATCTTCAGTATTATAGTAAGAGGTTAAGTAATGAAGAATTATGGATAGATTATATAGAATATGCGCTACCAGAAGAAGATGGAGTACATACTTATTTAGACAAACAAACCCTTCAAAGAGTTGTTGTAGATAATGAAATAATAGAAAAGGCTAAATCTGCGTTTAAAGAACGATTAGAAAAAAAACGCGCTAAGGAAGAGCTAATTGTAAAAGAAGAGAAAGTTTTAGCTAAAGTTATTGATTTTTCAAAATATAGAAAATAAAACTTATAAAAAACTGCTTACCCATTAGTTGGATAAGCAGTTTTTTATAAGTTTAACGTGAAATTTCAACTTCAGTATCTATATCTAAAGCAATCTTATTATCATATAAATCTCTGATTTCGACTGTAAAACTTATTTTGTAACTAAACACCCTATTTATCCTTAATTGTATTATTTTGCCTATAAATCGATTTTACGAGGTATTTTGGCATAATTTGTTGGTGTATTTAAATTGAAAATTATTCTTTAAGCTCTGAAGTTGTTTATTTGTTAAAAAGATACAATGCCTAACAACTAATAATATATCTTTTAAATGTATTACTTATTAACCGTTTTTAAGTTTTGTATTTAAAGTTTAAAGGTAACAATTTGATACCTTTTTCAATTATTTGTACAGATCTTTAGTACTTAAAGGTTAATAATTTATTTGTTATTTAGAGTGAAGTAATTAAGTTTTTTGTAAAAACTTATCTTTCTTAGTATATAAATAGTATTTAATAGTATTTAATAGTATTTAGGAGGTCGTGTATGCGTTGGTATTACTGGAGTTGAGAGCACGAAAGGTAACAATTTAGTACTCAAAGGTAACAATTTGATACGAAAAGGTAACAATTTAGTACTCAAAGGTAACAATTTGATACTCTAAAGGTAACAATTTGATACCTTTAATGCAACAAAGATTAAAAAGTGTTGCTTTTAAGATTTTACTTAATTATAATTAAGATGTAAATTAAGTATTAAATATTTAAAGGTAACAATTTGATACCTCTAAATATATTATGGGGGACATTATGATTGAAAGTAGAACAAATGAAAATAGCATTGATTTGTTAATGCAGTCTAAACAATTAGTGCATACTTCGTATGAAGTGTCAGCTATACAAAATAGAATATTCTATTATTGTTTGTTAACAACACAAAAGGAAAAAAACGGGGAACTATGTTGTCATGTTAAGCTAAATGATTTAAAAAAATTAATACCTAATAAAAATCAAAGAACACTAGCTAACATAAAAAAAACTATACAAATATTAAAACAGACATCTCTTGAATTTGAAAAAAATGAAAATGGGGATAGGATAGAATGTGATTATAATTTAATAACAGGTAGCGAATACAATGTAAATAAAGAGACCTTTAAGATAAAACTTGCTGATCGATTATATAAACATTTGATAGATTATACTGTATATGCTCCTTTAAGTCTCGATATATTGACAAGATTTAAAAGCTTTTATTCTCAACGTTTATATGAATTATTAAGGTTATGGAGTAGAACGGAAAAAGTAATAGTTAAGAGCTTTAAAATAGAACAATTAAGATTTATATTAGGTGTTGAGCATAAATATCCTGAATATAAAAATTTTAAACAAAGAGTTCTAAATCAAGCTATAAGGGAAATTAATCAATTTGGAAATATGGATGTTAGTATAGAAGAAATAAAAAATGGAAGAAAAGTAGATGAAATTAAGTTTATTATTTTAGATAATGAGAAAAAAGTATATTTTAAAAATAATATATACAACCCTAAAATAGATAGTGAAGATAAAATAAACGATGTAGATGAACCAACTAATACAGAAAAATGTATAAGTGTTGAAGAAAATAAAGTATCTAAAAAAGAGTTTTATGTACCAAATAAAAAATTATTTACTAAAGCTACATTGGAGCGATTTAAAAATGATTTTATGAACTATGATTTTAAAGATGATACATATAAAAAGTTGTTGCAAGAATCAATTTTGATAACATTAGAAAGAGACGATGAAGAAAATATTAAAGTTAAATCATATAACTTTTTCAAAAAAACTTTAGAAAATAAGATTAAGTCTTTAAGTAAAAAGAAAACTGTTCCTGCTATAAAAACAAGATTTCATAATATAAATCAAACATTTAATCAATATAGTCCTGATGAACTTGAGAAAATACTTTTAGAAAGCCAGAAAGATAAGTTCAGATAAAAAGGTAAGTAATATGGTTTCAATTTGATATGTAACAATAGAAAGACTATAAATTCGTTTATTAGTTTATATAGACCGTTTAATAATAAAGCTGTGAGATATTCTTACAATTTTATTATTAAACGGTCTTATTTTTGTTATTTAAGGCTTTATAAGTTTAATCATTATTATCTATAAAAACTGTTAAGAAAATCTTAAGAATTATGATAACTTTTCCGTAAGAATTTGACTTTAATATCTATATATAACAAAATTTAACACAAGAAAGGAATGGTGTATAATAAAAAAAGATGAATAAAAGAATTGAGGGAATTATATGAAAAATGTACTTGTAGTAGATGATGATAAAGAGATTGTAGACTCTATTGAACTTTATCTAAGAAATGAAGGAATCAATATACTTAAAGCTTATGATGGTATGCAGGCTTTAGATATATTAGTAAGTAATGATATACACTTAATACTTATGGATATTATGATGCCTAAATTAGACGGTATAAAAGCTACTATAAAAATAAGGGAAGAAAAAAGCATACCAATAATATTAGTATCAGCTAAAAGTGAAGATAGTGACAAAATAATAGGACTTAATATAGGCGCTGATGACTATATAACTAAGCCTTTTAACCCACTAGAGCTTATAGCTAGGGTAAAATCACAACTAAGAAGATATCTTAAGTGGAGCAATAACAAAGATGTAAATAACAGTGAGGTATTAAAAAGTGGGGAACTAACATTAAATGTAAATACAAAAGAAGTTTTTGTAGAAGGGGAAAGTGTAAAATTAACTCCAATAGAGTTTAAAATATTAAACTTATTGCTTGCTAATAAAGGGCAGGTATTTTCAATAGAGCATATTTATGAAAGAGTTTGGAAAGAAGACAATTTAAATGCTGACAATACGGTAAGTGTTCATATTAGAAGGATAAGAGAAAAGATAGAGATAAATCCTAGGGAGCCTAGATATTTAAAGGTTGTATGGGGAGTTGGTTATAAGGTGGAAAAATTATAAAGTTAAAAGGGTGATTATATGAGAAATATAAAAAGTAAAAATTTAAAATACATATTTTTGATAATAGCAACGATAGCATGGTCTTTGTTTTATATAAATACACAGGAGATTTTTTCTGGTACAGCATACCAAGTAGTAAAACCAGGAGATTTGCTTAATAAAGATAAAAAGATAATTTCAGATAATGTATATGAAACTGCAAAATTTGAGAATGAATTTCTTTCAAATATAATTGGTTCAATTAATGCAATGGTATCAGAAGAGAAAGATTATGAGAATAAGAAAGATTATGAGATTTATACAAATAAGGCTAAAGAATCCTTAAAAAATGTAACTCAAACAAAATTCTTTATTGAAAATGGATTTAATAATAAAATTTACACTAATACAAAATATAAAAATATAAATGAATTTAACTCAAAAGAAAATGATTATTGTAATATAGAAATTGATGATCTAAACAATGATGGTATTTTATATAGTAAAACTATAGATAATGAAAAAAAAATTGTTGAGTTATATGATACATTATTTGTTGGAAATTATATTGGATCTGATAAAATAAATATTGTACTTCCTAAAAAACCTATTGAAAATATTAAAGATAAATCTTTTTATGATGATGAATTAGTAAATGATTACAATGATTTCGTTTATTATAAAGACAAAATAGATAAATTAATTTTAGTTTCAATAATTACATTTTTAGTTGGGGCTATATCTTCAATATTATATTTAAAAAATAAATCAAGATTATTTAAATCAGAAAAATCACTATATAATAAAATACCATTAGAAATAAATTTATTAATTATATTTATAATGGGCTATTACTCAAATCTTAAATTTAGTTATATACCATCATTTACAATAAAAACTGTATTTGTACTAACAATTTTAATTTTAGTGGAGAATTTTATAGGACTTACAAATAAAAAAGACATATTTAAAAATAGTTTAATAAAAAAGATATTTAAACTATTAAATAACTTTTTCTTTAGTATTAAAAAATATAAAAAAGGCACACCTTTAATAACTACACTTATAATAATGGGAGCATTATCTATTGTAATAATAGGATTAAGTATGGTGTTTTTATATAGAACTTGGTATTGGTACAAGCCAATTTTAACGATAATATGTTCTGTTTCAGTATCAAGTATTTTAATAATAATTATAATTTTATATTTTATAAAAAAACTAATATACTTAAATAAAATAATGGAAGGTGCACAAGAAATAAAAAATGGGAAAGTTGACTATAAAATAGAAATACAAGGCAATGATAGTTTCACGATTTTAGCTGAAAATATAAATAATATAAGTGAAGGATTAGACAATGCAATAGATGAAAAGCTAAAAAGTGAAAGAATGAAAAGTGAGCTTATAACAAATGTAAGCCATGATTTAAAAACTCCTTTAACAGCTATAATAAATTATGTTGGCTTAATAAAAAAAGAAGAAGACATACAACCACAGTACTTAAATGACTATGTAAATATACTAGACAACAAATCAAAAAGGCTAAAAGTACTAATAGAGGATTTATTTGAGGCTAGTAAAGCTAGTAGTGGGACAATAAATCTTAATATTGAAAAACTAAATTTAAGTCAATTATTAAAACAAAGTATAGGTGAAAATGAAGAAAAACTAGCAAAGAGTAATTTGGATTTAATAATAGATTTACCAAAAGAGCCGGTTTACATAAATTGTGATGGAAAAAGAATGTATAGAGTATTTGAAAATCTATTAACTAATATAGCTAAGTATTCTTTAGAAAATACTAGAGTTTATATACAGATTAAAGAAAAAGGTGATAATGTATACGTTGATATGAAAAATATATCATCTTATCAATTAAATTTTGAACCTGATGAAATAACAGAACGATTTAAAAGAGGGGATTTATCAAGAAATACTGAAGGTAGTGGATTAGGACTTGCGATAGCTAAGGATTTAGTAGAACTTCAAAAGGGTAAGTTTGAAATACAAATAGATGCAGATCTTTTCAAAGTAGAGTTAGTATTTATTAAAGCTCAGTAAAAGTATAGACAGAAAAGTTAGAAATTAAAATTAAAGGCAGAGAAATCTGTCTTTTTTTATTTATGATTTTGATTAAAGTTAGTCAATATAATTAATATATTTATTGGTATTACTAGAGTTGGATATGTCCTGCAAACGTGACATCAAAATTATCTATATAGAAGTAGTGTTTAACACCAGTCAAACTATAAGATATATTACGAATTAAAGTATATGCTATCTATGGAATATAAAATGAATATGACTAAATAATTTTTGTATAAAAAAAGTGTTGACAATCTTAAAAGCTAGTCCTATTATCTATAATAGAAGAATTAACATAATTATATTCGAAATATTCAAAACAACAAAATAGGATTTTATATACAAAATTGTTGTACACTCAAAACAAATCCTTAGTCTTAAGACTAATCATCAATACTAATCTTTTATTACTGTCACAAAGCAAATCTACAAGTGTAAGAAATATCAATTAGACGTTTATACAATTAATATAAACGATACTTGTGTTAGTTTAGTTATAATTAACTACATTCTGGGATATTTTTATCTAATCATATAAAATTTTACAATATAAAGTAACCTTAAAATAAAGACATTAAACTAAATTAATATTTGTTAAATATGGGGGTGAAAATGTTTAGCGAATATTATTAAAGTACAAATTTGGCATCATGGACATAACAAAAATAAAAATTTTATAAGGGGATGAGTTTAAATGTTTAAAAGAAAATTAGGGATTTTAACAATAGTAAGTTTATTTTTAGTACCTTCATTAAGTTATGCAGATACTCAAACTAATGAGGATTTACAAAAGACATATAAGATTAACTCACAAAAAGATTTAAATGAGGTATTAAAAGGGGTTTCAGATGAACATAATATAAAAAATAACTCAGATCAATATGAATTAGTTAAAACAGAGAAAGATGACCTAGGATATACTCATTATACTTTAAAGCCTAAAGCTGATGGATACTTTGCTGAAAACTCTGAAGTTAAAATACACACAGATGAGTCTGGAAAAGTTGTATTTGTAAATGGGGATTTAGAACAAGGTAAGCTTGAAGTTAAAAATGATACTAAAATAAGTAAGGATAAAGCTATTGATTTAGCTTTCAAAGATATAGAAAAATTGCCTGAAGATGTTAAAAATTTATCAGGTAAAGATGTTGTTCAAGATGCTAAAATTGTTGTTGATGAAAAAAGTAACAGAGCTGTTTATAGTTTAGATATAATATATACTTTACCAGAACCAGCTCACTGGATAATTAAAGTAGATGCAGAAAATGGTAACATAGTAGATAAACAAAATATTTTAGAAGAGGCTATGCAAACAACAGGAACTGGAATAGGTTCAAATGGACAAGTTAAGTCTCCTTTAAACTTGACAGAGGATGCTGGCAACTTTTATTTATTAGATACTACTCATAAAGGTAAAATAAATACTATGGGATTTAAAGCTTTTGAAGGTGATAGTATATTAGGTGACGTTTTTTCTAATCCACTAAATTCTTTCAATGATGCAAAATTTAAAGCAGGTGTAGATGCTCATTATTTTACAAATCAAGTCTATAACTATTATACAAATGTTCATAATAGAGACAGTTATGATGGAAAAGGGGCAGATATAAATTCTTATGTAAATGTACCAGATCCAGAAACAGGTGAAGCTACTTGGAGTAATGCTGCATGGACTGGAGCAGAAATGATTTATGGTGATGGTGATCAAAAAACAGAAAATTCTTTCACAGCAGCAAATGATGTTGTAGCACATGAAATTACACATGGAGTTACATCATCAACAGCTGACCTAGTGTATAAGTTCCAACCAGGAGCATTGAATGAATCTTTTTCAGATGTATTTGGTTACTTTGTAGATAGTGAAGACTGGATGATGGGAGAGGATTTATATAAAGCACCTAATACAGCTATAAGAAGTTTAAAAGACCCTACACTATACGATCAGCCAGCTCATATGAGAAATTATAAAAATTACAGTATAAATTATGATAATGGAGGAGTTCATATTAATAGTGGTATTCCTAATAAAGCTGCATATAATACTATTAATAAATTAGGAAAAGAAAAATCAGAACAAATTTATTACAGAGCTCTTACAAAATATTTAACAAGCACATCAAATTTCTCAGAAACTAGTAAAGCTTTAGCTCAATCAGCACAAGATCTTTATGGAAAAACTGAAGCAGCAGCTGTTAAACAAGCATGGAGTGCAGTTGGGGTATATTAATTAGCAGGGTATTAAAACTAAATATGAAAAGTTAGAAAAAGGCAGAGAAATCTGTCTTTTTTATGTTGAAATTTATAAAGCTGCAACAAATTATGGAGATAAGTTAGTACAACCTTTAATTAAAATATCTATTAAAATAAAGTATCTATATGATATAATCAGTTAGAAGTTTGACAGAAATATAAATTAGCATAAGCGATTTTAACTTGGAGGATGAATGAAAAATATTGTTATTTTAGATGTAGAAACAACAGGAGCGAATCATCTTATAGATGAGGTATGCCAGATGTCTTATATAGTACTAGGAAGTGATCTTAGTATAGTAGAGGCTAAAAACTTTTTCTTTATGGTAGACTATGTAAACTTTAAATCAAATAAAAAAAAGTTAAATATTGATGAATTAAAGTTATTATCAAATAATAAAACTTTTAAAGATCAATATGAAGAAATATTTAATGATTTAAATAATAACTTTATAGTGTGTCACAAATGTGAGCATGATATAAGCTTTGTTAAAAGTGAATTTATGAGGTGTGATAATAAAAATAATTTTGTATATGAAGAGTTTTGTACGATGAAGTATTATACTGATATACTAAAAATACCAAGCGAAAAATTTGGATATAAATATCCTAAATTAATTGAGATTATGCCATTTTTAAATATCAAAAGGGGCGATATATATAGTAGCTGTAAGGAAATATTCAACTTAACTGATGAAAAAATAACTTCCAACGATATCCGAGTAGATGTAGCCGCAACATACTTAGCTGCAGTAAAAACGGAAGAACTAATAAATAGATATAAAGATTATTTAAATATGCCTATTAATAATAATACAGAAACAAATAAACATGAAAAATTAGAAAATAATATTAATAATAGTGGTAAATTAGCAAAAAAGAACGATGCACATACTTATAATACCAATGAAAATGATATGTCATTATTTAAATCATTATTCTCATTTAAAGGAAAAATTGATAGAAATAAGTATAGTTGCTACATACTTTTAACTGCCGCCGTGTATATGTTAGCAAACATAATGATTGATAAAATATATACGTACAGTTTCATGAGTGATAATACATCAATTATTATATCAGTTTTATTATGGATTATAAATGGATTTGGATTAACAGCATTAACAGTGAAAAGAATTAGATATAAAGAAGATTCGATGTGGCTAATCTTTTTATTATTAATACCTATAATAAACTTAAATTTCGTTTTACATTTATCTATTAAAAAGGATATAGAGACTAGCAATATACACGATATGGATAGTTTAGCATATAGGAATAAAAAACTTAAAAAAATATCATATATAAGCATATGTATTTTGATAGCTACAGGAATTTATACATCTTATGAAATCTATGGAATTATAAAAGAAGAACAAGCTATAGATATAGTAATGAATACTTTATATGACAAAGATAAATCATCTACAAAGACTATAGCAACGTATATAGAAGAAAAAGTGGAGGATATAAATCCCTATTATATTGATGATTGGTATGCAGTTAAGATAGATAGTAATACGTATCTTGTAACTTTTGATTTTGATATAGAGGATGATTACTATAGTAATGGATATAATAGCTATCCGTATGAAGTAAATATAGATACAAAAGAAGTTACTGAAATAAGTTCAGATAAAATGATTAAAAAGTATGAGGATATGGGTCAATTTGATGATAGATTATATATAAATGAATTTAAAATAGAAAAATCTATGTAAAAAAGATGTAGGTAAGTTTATATAACATAAATTACCTACATCTTTTTTTGTTTTTAATAACATATATAATTAACAAAACTACCAATATTGATTCGATAGACATAAGCCCAAGCACAAGCGATGGTGTATATTTGTCAGATACAAAATCACCCCACATTAACAACTGCATTAATATTGCTACTATTAAAGTTGATATTATTAAAAACTTCCTATTTAAATTCATATTTCTATATATTTTAGATTGCCAATTTAAATTTAACATATTTGAGAAGATTTTCAATAGAAATGGACTGAAATGATTGTATAGAGTACTAAAATGAGAAAATTGTACTTTGAAATTAAGTTATTATCTTAAAATCCATTTATTTAGATTTTAAGGGCATAAACTTTACTGTAAATACATAGCAATTTAAAGGTTAATTTGAAATTAAATACTTAAAAGCACCAGGATTGGCACTTGGATCTAGTATATCAGCTATTTTAGCCGCAGTATTTTTAATGTTTAACCTAAGAAAGAAAATAGGAAAACTTAATGGAATGAGTATTTTATTAACTATAATAAAAACATTTATATCAGGTTTAATAATTAGTATAATTAAAGGTGTCTTTAACTATGCTATAAACAGCAATTTAATGATTGTTTTGATTGTGAAAATGAAATTAAGTCTAGAGTAATATAATAGAAATAGTTTGACATAAAACTATTTCTATTATATTATTAGTTTGACGTAAAACTAATGTAAGTACTTGAATCAAACTTATGGTGTAGTAATAGTTTGGAGTTATACTTGCAACATCAGTACATAATATTATAGGTAGTGTTAAAATACTTGATAAAAATTAAGTTCAAAATCAAAATTGATATATAACAAAAGGAGAAATAACATAATGGCAAATTTAGATTTTATATACAAACGTAAAAGTGTAAGAGAATTTAAAGATACAGTGGTTCCAAAAGAGGACATACTTGAATTATTAAAGGCTGCAACTTATGCACCGTCTCCAAAACATCAACAAAATTGGCATTTTGTTGTACTTCAAAACAAAGATGTAATAAATGAAATGGCAGAAATAGTAAGAAAAAGTCATGAAAATATAGGACAACTTGCAAAAGACGAAAAAGATTTTAAAAGACATATGAGCGTAATAAACTATTATACATGTTTCAAAGATGCACCAGTAGTAGTTTTAGTATATTCATGTGAATATAAAATGATAGAATATAAGATATTAAAGCAAAACAATGCACCTCAAGAAGTGCTAGATGTTCTAGTATCATCTCAATCAGCAGCACAAGGTATAGGTGCTTCAGTAGAAAACTTCTTATTAGCTGCATCTGAAATGGGTTATGCAACTTGTTATATGACAGGACCAACTCATGCTAAGAGTGAAATAGAAAAGCTAATAGGATTTGAAAAACAAGGATATGAATTAATGTCTATGATTTCATTAGGTGTTGCTAAGGATGATACTCCTGCTCAACCACCTCGTAAACCATTAGAGGACGTTGTAACATTTATAGATTAATGACTTATAAAAGGGCTACTCATATTAGAGTAGCCCTTTTGTAATATATAATTTTTAATTATTTGCATTTTTAAAGTTAGAGCTAAGTTTTCTTAGAAGTCTAAGAAATTCTTTTTTTTCATCTTCTGTAAAATTGCTATATGCAGTTTCTTTAACCTGAGAAGATATAAAGTTAAAACTACCTTCTATGTCTCTCGATTTTTGAGTTAAACCTATATA
Source organism: Peptostreptococcaceae bacterium VA2 (assembly GCA_000686145.1). Lineage (GTDB taxonomy): Bacteria > Bacillota > Clostridia > Peptostreptococcales > Peptostreptococcaceae > Romboutsia_D. Next base: position 55,738 of record JMMB01000004.1, read on the forward strand.
AGTAACACGCTTATCCTTCGTACACTTTTCTTTTTCAATATATCCTAAAGTTATAAGTTTATTTACTAAAGATGTAACTGTAGATTTATCTTTACCTATTTTTTTTGCAATCTCTTTCATAGTAAGATTTTTATCACTTTCAAAAAGTGCTGTTAGGATATTACCGTGTGTTGGTATTAAATCATCTAATTTATTTTCTTTTAATTTATTTTCTATAAATTTTATCATGTTGGCTTTAGCTCTACTAATAAAATAAACAATATATTTGTCGTTCATTGAAGTCCTCCAATCTAGGTGAAGTAAAATAATATTTATTTATATATGATAACATATTTGTAAAGATATAAGTTAGTATTTCCAATAGTTAAGAAATTTGAGTGATGTTTTTACATATATGTTGGTGTCATTGGATATACACTCTAAAGCTTTTACTCATTTTAATTAACATCTTTAGTATTTATTTTTTATTAATAATAATTTTACATTAACTATGATGATTTGTCTTAAAAAATGCCCAGTTTTGTACTATCTATTGAAAATTAAAATAGAAGATATTATTTTTAATAAAATATAGTACTCAATTGAAATATAGACTTAATGATGCCAACTAAAGATATAGCTAATATAAAAGTTAGTAAAGGTATAAAGTATAGTTTTTAATTATTATAAATAGTGAAAATGGGCATGTTGTATGACTTCAAATAAATTAAGAATGCTAGTAAGTGGTATATAAATGATATTAATTTTATATTCATGTATGCTAGAGGACAAAAATTCATTTAACTTTATGACTACATGGCTAATTGCAATGTGGATCCAAACTTTTATTACTGCCTTAGTTACTGAAATAAAAGATAAGAAAGAGAGTAAGTAAATTTTTGGATTAGCACATGGAAATATTGTTCTAGGGATATGATTAGCTTTAATGTATCTGTATTGTGAGTCACTATTAGGCATATTATGTTAGCTTTTTTACTCTTTAAAATAACAAAAAAATATGAAAGTACCTTATATAAGTAATAAGTGTAATTAACTTATTTTTTTACTATTTAATTCATTAATATTTGAACTTAAAGAGCTTATACTAGAACTTAGGTTATAAAGCTTTTTTTCTATTTTATGAGGATTTAATATAAATTGAAAAAATTGAAGTTATAAGAAATATTATAGGTTAAATATAATAATAAATTATACACTCAATTAGTTAATTTTTCTTCCCTCCCAATTTTCAAACCATGCTACTCCGATAATACATATAACTAAGAAGGATACAACCGCAATAGGTATGCCTTTATTTACTACTTCTGCAAATGAATTTTGCAAAAAACTGTTATTTATATTTTGAAACTTTGAAAATCCTTCAAGATTATACACAGGTATAAAACCAACTCTACCTGACCAAGCCCAAGGTATAAACTTCCACATGTTATCTCCCATGCCCGTTTGCATTAAGGCACCTAGAACAGTTCCTCCTGCAGTTATTAACATTGTAAGACCTATTCCAAATTTTATGCTTATGATTAAATATAATCCATATAAAAACAATGATGCTATTATTGTAAAAATTGTTCCTTGCAAAAATATTCCATATTCAATATTTACCCCTGGATAAAGGAACTTGATCCCTAATAATAAAATTGCTGTAGACACAAACATATCAATTATAGTAATCAAAATTAGCATAAATAATTTACCAATATATATAGTATTTCGTGATAAAGGAACTATCAGCATTCTCCTAAATTCTCCTGCAGAATCTTCGCCCATAATATTAAGAGTTGTTAAGATTCCTGCCATCATAGTTAATCCTGTACTTATAGTTACAAAATAAATTTCATAAACTTTAATTTGAAAAGTATAATCAATTTTAAAAACGGATATATAAGCTAAAACTGATATTGAAAATAATATTGGAACTAATAATACTATATACCTAAATGTCGTTCTTTTAGTTTTCATCCACTCTGATATGATAGCTCTCATTAAATTCATAATTTTTAGCGAGCCTCCTTTTTAGCAAACCATAAGCTAGTTAACATTGATAGTGCTATAAATCCTACAATACCTACAATAAGCCCTATCAGTATTACTGAATAATCTAATAAATTACTTGTACTTTCTAAAAGTTCTCCATTAGGATTTAATTTTAAAATTGGACACATAAGTCTAGTGTTTAAGCTCCAAGGACATAAGTACCAATTAGAGCCTGTTACCGTTAATGCTCCCCATGTAATCCCTATACATGTTACAATTATTGATGAAAAAGGTCCAAAAGCTTCTGATAAAAATAAACATATTGGAATTAATATAAGTGTTGTAATCCAAATTACAAAAGTTCCTAAAAATAGAGGACCCACTTGAACTAAAGAACTCTGACATACTAATTTAATTGTTAAAAGATATAAAATAACCATAAGTGATGCTAAAAATGTATAATAAGATATAACTAAAATTTTACTAATCCACATTTTTCTTAAATTTATATCATTAGATTTTAATGTTCTATAGTTTCCTGCCTTTTTTTCTGTAATGGATATAAGAGTGCATAAAATAGCTATAGCAAAAGGCATAAAGAAAACACTCCACCAATTCATTGAATTAGAAAAAACATATTTATTAAAAATTACAATTTGAATCAATATATATATTGGTGCAATATAAAAAATCTTTTTAGCAAAAGTTCTTTTATACTTTAAATCTTCTGATCTGAGCATATCAATCATTATAAAATCCCCTTCTTTCTTAAATAGTAATAGTATCCATAAATAATTTTTCTAAATCTTCATCTTTATTAATTTTGTTTTGATATGTTAACTTCCCTTTATATATAATACCTATATCTTCTGCTAGTTGCGCAACTTCAGATAATATGTGACTTGAGAAAATAATAGTTATTCCTTTACTTTTTAATGATTTAATTAATTTTCTTAAATCTTCTATACCTACAGGATCTAATCCATTCATTGGTTCATCTAATATAAGAAGTTTAGGATCATTTAAAAGCGCTATAGCAATTCCAAGTCTTTGTTTCATTCCCAATGAAAATTGTCCTGCTCTTTTTTTTCCTGTATTTCTTAAACCTACAATATTTAAAACATCTTCTATTTTACTATCTTTAATATTTAAAAGCGTTGTATGAACTTTTAAATTTTCTATTGCTGTTAAATTTCCGTAAAGCGCTGGTGATTCTATAAGAGCTCCTATATCATTAAGGTTCTTTCTGCTCCACTTATGCCCATCTATAATTATTTCTCCGTTAGTTGGATATAAAAGACCTGTAATCATCTTTAATGTAGTAGATTTACCTGATCCATTAGGTCCTAAAAATCCATAAATACTAGCCTTTCTTATCTTTAAATTTACAGAATCTACAGCTATTTCTCCCTTAAATTTTTTTGTCAACTTATTTGTTTCTAAAAAATATTCATTCATTTTTTCTCCCCCTATCTATATTTATATAATTATACTAACAAGCAAATCTAAGGTTTTTATAAGGAAAGTAAAAAAGCTGAATAATCATGAAAGATCACTCAGCTTTTAATGTATTGTTATGTTCTCTTAATTCTATTATATAAAATTCTATAGTAGCTCCACCTAAATTATTGTTATATGCTTTTATTTTCCCATTATAGTTATTAACAATTTTCTTTGATATATAAAGACCTAATCCAAAATGATTTTTGTAATTTTCATTTTGATAAAAAGCGTTAAATAACTTTGAAGAGTCTTTCTCTTTAAACCCAGTACCTGTGTCACTACATTCAAATGTAATCTTTTTAGTAGAAGGTTCATCAGATACTTTAAGCGTTATACTACCTTTATTTGTAAACCTTAGACTATTGAAAAGTATATTGTCTAATACTCTAGTTAACATAGTGCTATCTAGTATATATTTTTGTTTACTTAAATTCATTTTAAATATGATATTTATATTTTCTTCTTTAGATATGTTTTTTATTTCTAATTCTTTATCTAGTAAAAATTGCTTTAAATCTATCTCTTCATATCTTAACAAAAAACATTCTCCATCTACTTTATAAAGTAAAGCTAAATTATCAGTCAAATTAGTCATTTTATCGCAATTCTTGTTCATTATTTCCATATTATCATCTATATTATAATTATTATTATCTTTTAAATCATCTATTATTTCAATTTGACCTTTAATAACAGTTATTGGAGTTCGTATATCATGGGCAATAGAAGAAATCATTATTTTTCTTTCTTCATCTAATTTAGATAATTCTTCAATGTTTCCCTTAAGCACTTTTACCATAGTATTAAAAGATTTTTGAATTTCATTAAATTCTAGGCCTTGTACTCCACTAACATAAAAATCAAGATCTCCTTTACAAATTTTCTCAGAGCCTTTCAAAAGAATTTGTATATTTTTATATATAGATTTATATAATTTAGAAGTAAATAAAAATAAGTATATTATGAAATATGTTATAGGAGAAAATAAAGCTATTAAATATACAATAACCATACCTTTATTTGATTGAAAATTATTTTTTATAAATGAAAAAGGTGCTTTAATAATATAAACAGCTTTTATGTTATTATCTTTCACAATTGCTATATACCTATAAATATAATTATTGCTATATTTTTCTTGATTTATAGAATTTAACACATCAAACTCATTATTATTAACTCCTTTTTCACCATATAAATGATTTCCTTTTAAGTCTACAACTTCACCTTGAATATCTTTATTATATTTTTTTACATCTACGATATTTCCTTCTAAAATACTATCTGATTTTTCTTTTACTTCATTTTCTATTTCATCGATATATTTTATATAATAATCTGTTGTTTTAGCATTTACAAAAGATATAGCAATAAAAAATAATGCATATGTTATTATAGTTGAAATAACTGTATATATAACTATTTTCAAAACCAAATTATAAAAATCTTTTTTTATAGTTTTATTTTTCATTTTTTACTTCCCACTTATATCCGATTCCATAAACTGTAGTTATATAAGAATTTTCGTTATCTAATGTTTTTAATTTTTTTCTAATATTTTTTATGCATTCTGTAACAGTTTCTAAATAACTTTCAGAATTTACTCCCCATACATTATTAAAAATTTTATCTTTTGAAAACACTACTTTTTTATTCATTATTAAAAATTTTATAAGCTTATATTCTTTTTTAGTTAATTTAAGTTTTTCTCCATTACAAAAAATTTCATTAGATGAAACATCAATAACTACATTCCCAGAACTCAACATATAAAATTTCTTATTTTTTAATCTTTCTTCTCTTCTCAAATGACTTTCTATTCTTGCTTTTAACTCTTTAAAGCTAAAAGGTTTTGTTATGTAATCGTCCCCTCCTACAGAAAGAGCCTCAACTTTGTCTTCTTCTAAAATTTTAGCACTTATAAAAATTATAGGACAATTTACTCTATCTCTTATAATCTTGCATAACTCTAGCCCGTCCATATCAGGCATCATGATATCTAGTATAATTAAATCAAATTCTTTATTTAACATATTCAATGCTTCCTTATAATTTTGAACAGTATCAACAATATAGTTATAATTTTTCAAATACCCTTTTATTGTTATGCAAATATCTTTGTTATCATCAATAACTAAAATTTTCTTTTCGATTTCTATAATTACTTCCCCCTTTTTAATAGAATTTAACTTTTATTAAACTCTATTTCTTATAGAGAATAATGTTAAAATTATTCTCATCCTCCTTCAATTATACCTACAAAAGTATAGTAACATATCTTATCTTGTTTTTTGTATATCTATAAAATTAAATATGATCAACTTGGCTTTTTAGATTTAATTTTATATTAATTGTTTATACAATTATGGTTAAATTGACTTTACGATGCTTTCAAAGAGATAAATGGTATTTGTAGTGAATAATTTATCTATACTTCTATATAATAAAATATATAGGAGGGTTAATATATGAAAAAGAAAGCCATCTATTTAATATTAACATCATTAATAATATGTATTGGGTTATATAATTACCTAACTTGGAGAACCATATCTCCTGTGTTTAGTTATGCTCAAGATGAGATAAATTTAGAGGAGATGTATTTCAATAAGTGGGAAGGGAAATCATGGATAACTTTAGGAGATAGCATAACAAGGGCTAGTGTATATCAAGATAATCTTAAGTCGATATTAGGATTTTCTAAAATTGAAAATATGGGTGAAAATGGTCAGACTATGGCATATCAACCTAAGAATAAGTCAACATATACAGTTGGAAAGACGATTGATTATAATAAATATGATTTGGCTACAATATTTATTGGAACTAATGATTTTAGATATAATAAAAAAATTGGCAAAATTAAAGAAAGTGGAAGTCGTAATTTTGAGGAAAATACATTTACGGGTTCATATCAGTTATTAATAGAAACTATACTAAAATCAAATCCTAATATAGACTTAGTTCTAGTTACACCACCTCAAAGAATTCGAGATGGATATAATATTAACTTTACTAATGAAGTTGGAGGTAAGCTTGTAGATTATGTATCTGTTATAAAAGATCTAGGAGAGATGTATTCATTACCTGTACTTGATTTATACTCTCAATGTGGAATAACAAAAGAGACTATGAATACATTTACAAGAGATGGACTTCATCCTAATGATGTAGGATACAGACGTATATCAGAAAAAATGTATAGATTTTTATTAAATATATAAAAAGAGAGAGAAGATTAATTCTTCTCTCTTTGTTCTTTCATTACATCTATCATCATCTTAAAATCAGTGGTATTATACATAAACATAACCATATCGGCATCGCTATCTCTTATAATATCATCAATAGACATATCAAGACTTTCAACATATCTAGGATCGACTAATTGAACTTCTGAGAATATATCAGCGAATAACCATGAAGTAGGAGCTTGATAAGAATCTCTTAAAATAAGTAACTTTTTATCACACAATGCATCTTTATTTCTGATTTTTAAAATAGAACAAGCGTTACCAAACATATATGCACCACCGTATAAAATTTCTTTTTCATCTCTACGAGTAGCAATAACATCTTCTTCTTTACACTTAGTTTCTGTTTTTCCATCAAATTTATAATATTCATAATTAGGTTTATCTTTAAGATGAACGTATGGAATAGTTTCATCTTCTTTAACTAATTTATTTAAATTTTTATTATAACTTCCTAAAAAGTATCCTCTATCAAACTTTGTTTGAGTATAGTTATCCCAATTAACATTATTGACTACATTCATATTTTCAATAATAGATTTAAATCCCTCATAAGCGCCTATACCGTTCCAATGATGATCTGTTTTAAAATACAAATCTTCTCGTTGTGAAGCACTAAATTTTTCTAAGAAATCTACATCTACATCTATAAAATTTATATTATTTAAATCTAAATAGCTTTTAAATTTATTTTTATTATTAAGAGCATTTTTTAATCCATCAGTATATTTAGGATATAGATGATTTAACATACTTTCTTTATGTGGGGTAGAAGCATAATAAACCTTTTTATTTGAATCTATTGCTATTTTAGATAATTCATTTATTTGATTTGAAATATCTTTTAATTCTTTTTCAGGAATTATTTTTGCTGGAGTTGGCATAATCCAGTTGTTATCTAGTAAATAATAATTTTTAATTTTATTTTTGCCAAGAATCATTTGTGATTTAGAGTATATTTCAGATAATTCCTCTCTAAAGGGGAATTGATCAGAAAAATAACTTTCAAATTTATTTGTGTATGTTCCAGATTCAAAATCTTTTATTGTTGGTTTTTGAGCTAATGTTCTATTTTCAGATGCACTGGCTTCTTTATCTTTACTTATTGTATGGATAAAAAATGTTCCAATTATTATAATTACAAAAGGAAGTGCTATGTATTTTGATTTTTTATTATTCATTTTTATTTATTTCCCCCCTTTAGAATCTAAAATACAAAAATGGATTATACGTAGAGTTTATTAATACTACAACAATAACAAACATCAATGATACTAAAAAAGTTGAATGAAGTGTGTAGATATAATTATTTTCAACTAATTTACTATTTTTAGATTTCAAAAATAACTTAATTTTAGGCACTACAGGTGTTGCAAAGATTATAGATAAAAGCACAATGTATCCAGATTCATTTATATAAGTTATGATAGCGTTATTGTATAGTGGATTTGAACCCATTCCAGCTAAAACTTGTATAAATTCAGATGCTTGTACTATATTTTCTGATCTGAAAAATACCCATCCAATCATTACTAATAGTACTAAGTATATATGTCTAAATACTTTTGGTAATTTTTTTAGTAATTTATCTAAAAAGGCTTTTTCTAGGCCTATTAGTATCCCATAATATAATCCCCAGGCCATAAACGTCCAATTAGCTCCATGCCATATTCCTGTTAAAGACCATACTATAAATAAGTTTCTATATTGCTTAAAAGGAGAAACTCTATTACCGCCTAAAGGAATATATACATAATCTCTAAACCAACTCCCTAGTGATATATGCCATCTTCTCCAAAATTCAGATATAGATTGTGATATGTATGGATAATTGAAGTTTTCAAGAAAATCAAACCCGAACATTTTACCTAACCCAATGGCCATATCACTATACCCACTAAAATCAAAATATATTTGAAGTGTATAACACATTATCCCTAGCCAAGCTTCAAGCATGGATAAATTCGATATTTGAGTTGCAAAAACACCATCAGCTATTAGACCAAGTTGATTTGAAAAAATGACTTTTTTACCAAGACCAATTATAAATCTATCAACACCTGATGCAAATTTATTTATAGAGTGCTTTCTATTACTTATTTGATCATCGACTGTTTGATATCTAACTATAGGTCCGGCTACAAGTTGAGGGAATAAACTTACATATAGAGCTAAGTCAAATATATTTCTTTGAACTTTCCCGTCTTTTCTGTATACATCAATGACATAACTCATAGTCTGGAATGTGAAAAATGATATTCCTAAGGGTAGAGATATTGTAGGTATACTTAAATTAGAATTAAATAAGATATTTAGATTATCGATAAAAAAATTGCTATATTTAAATATTACTAGTATTGAAATATTTAAAATTATTGAGAATATTAACCATAATTTCTTTTCTTTTTTGTTATTTGAAGATACTTTAAGTCCAAATATATAATTTATAGCTATAGATGCAAGCATTAAGAATATGTATTTAGGTTCCCCCCATGCATAAAAAAATAAACTGGCAAGCAATAAAACGAAGTTTTTTAGTTTATTATTGGCTAAATAATAAACTAAAAAAACTATAGGTAAAAACTCGAATAAAAACACTAAACTGCTAAAAACCATATTATTATATCAATTTAAAGTTCTTAAATTGATATATTCACCCCTTTCATTTATATAAATTAAGTATTATATTAGACCTTAATAATATAATACTTAATTTATATAATCAATGGATTAAGTGAAAAAAATGGTAAAATTTGTTAAAAAGTAGATTATTAAGTTTAAAAATTATAATTTGGGCTAAGATAGGTTTGCCTAAAATTTATTGTTGTTTATTGAGAACGTAACGTTATGTACTGAATTTGTATGGCAGATTTAAATTTCAATGGTTTTAATAATCTAGGTGTATATCTTCTTAGAGACGAATACTTTCTATCAATTAAATCTAAGTAGTCATAATCAGAAGGCCTTGCAAGGTCTTTAGCCTCTTTTACTGACTTAACAAATGTTGATCAACCCATTGCTCAATTAATTTAAATGGATCTAGGTTCATTTCTTTTGCATCTATTATTGCATCGCCGATACTTGTGAATTGAAGCACTTTTTCATTTATTTTTTTACCATCTTGCTTCCCATACTAAACTTTCAAGTGTTGTAATTCAAGGTAATATAACCTTATTTTCTCTTAAAAAACAAATACATCTATCAATTTAAAATATAGTATCATCATTCTCAATCGCTAAGTTAGTTACATACTTTAATGAAATACTATATTCTTTAGGTGAAAATGAAATATATCCATATTCATTTTTGATTTCTTTAATATGATCTTTAGAAGTACTTTCTCTTAGTGAATGAAATTGGAGTAGATATTATTTATCGAGAAAAAATATCTGGCTCCACTATGGATAGAGAGCAACTTCAAAAAATACTTGATTAACTTGAATCTGGAGATATAGTTTTATTTTCTAAAATGGACTGAAATGTAATTTAAATGGAGTGAAATGTAAAAATCCAATTATCTAGTTTCATATCGATAAGTATCAATAGATACATAAAAATTATCGTTTGAAAATCTAAATTAGTTACCAGTTGGGTCGATTAGATGACCAGTTGGGTCGATTAGATGACCAGTTGGGCCAAAATGTTGAAAATAAAAACACTGTAGTGATATATTAAAAAGGTGAAAGTTGAATTATTAACGGAAATGTATTAGATTAATCAAAATTCACATAGTCTATTTATTTCACTGTTAATTTTCAAAATGAGATTGGGAGGTGTAACTATAAAAATGATATACACGATTTTACAAGGTTATATCTGTAAAAATATGAAAAAACTTTTAATAATGATATTTGCAATAGCAGTTTCAACTACAATAATATTTGGGTCTACTGTTGCGCGAATTAGTCAATCTAAGTATACAATGGATGAAATTTACAGACAAAGTCCAAGTTATCAAATTGAAGTTGGAAATATGGCTCCAAAAGATTTTGAAATTATAAAGAAAGATGACAATATTAAAAACTGTGTCATAAAAAAATATTTTGGACAAGTAACACAGTACCATAAACTTTATTTTTTAGAAGAATTTAATAATGACGCTTTTAAAAAATCAAAACATACTCTTTTAAAGGGAACTTTCCCTGAAAAAAAGGATGAGATTATAATTAGTGATGGTTTATTTAAATCTCTAAAATCAGATGGAAAGATAAGTCCAGCTGGTTCAAATTCAAATGAATATTATGTGGATTTTAGGTATACAAAAGATTATCTTAATAACAATAATGAACATGAGATGATTGATAAAACACATAAATTTAAAATAGTCGGTATATATAAGACGACTGAAACCATGGAACTTGTTTTAGATGGACAAGGAATATATGTATATAGTGATTTTGAATATCCAAAAGAATTAGTCACATACAATGGTTTAATAGACTTAAAATCAGGATTTAAAAATGTTCAAGAAAGAATAGATGAACTTTCATTAAAGCTTGATTCAGGGCAATTAAATATGCAGACAAATAGAGCTTTAGATATGGCTATATCAGAAAATCAGGAATCTTCAAGTAGTTTCAATATGTTTGATACAGGAATAATAATAGCCTCTGCATTTATTATATTTAATGTATTTAATATAATGATGAAAGATATGATTAGTGAAATAGGACTTATGAGAGTTGTTGGAATGAGTAAGAATCAATCTTTAGCTATTTTTATTTTGAAAAACGTATTAGTTTTAGTAGTTGGTTCATTAATTGGATTTTTTGGAGGATATTTACTTGCAGAATCAATGATAAAATATATTCACTTAACAGGAAATTCAATAGATTCATCTAGTGCTCCAATATATATAAGTAGTCATATTGTTAGTAAAACTCTTAGAGTAACAGTTTCTATATTAATAGTATCAACAATAATACCAATAGTAACTACGCTAAAATCTTATCCAGTAAGTATGATGTCTGGGAAACTAAGATCTCCTCTCAATATGGCTGATGATGTTTTAAATAAATTAAAGATTTATAGAAAATTTAAATTATTTTTCTTAAATAAAAAGAAAAATAAATCTAAAAAATTTATATTTGAAACTAATAATATGAGAGCTAATATAGCTATAAATAACTCAAAGAGAAATACAGCGTATATTTTATCAACGGCTGTTGTTGTAGGTATGGCAGGCCTTTATGCTGTAAGTTATTTTATAACTTTTGAGAATGAATCAGACATAGGAAGTCCACAACTTCAGAGTCTTGGAGATTACGATATGGACTTAAGCTATACAGGTATTGAAAGTTCAAAAAATACAGGTATTTCACAAAAAGATATGAAAAAAATAACTTCTATAAAAGGTGTAGATAGTGTTTACACTTTTTCATCAGAATTTGGTTATACAAAGTTAAATACAGATGACTTATCTGATGGCTATAAAAAAAGCTTATCAATAAATAGCAAGAATAAAGAACAAGAAATGAAGTTTGATGTTATAGGTCTAAATAATAAAAGTCTATATAATTTAGGTTCTAATCACAAAGGTATAATTGAAAGTGGAAGAATATATCAAAAAAACGATGAAGTTGTAGAGGCGGTTGTATACAATAATTATTTTGATCAGGCTTATAGTGGTGAGCAACAAAAATTTAATGAAAAATTAAAACTAGGGGATATTTTAACTGTAAAAATTCCAGCTGAAATTGATGGAAAACTACAGTACAATCCTGTAAAGATAAAAATAGTTGGATTTTTAAGTCCCGAATGGTTTACTGTAGGAAGTTATACACTTTCAGTTATTCCAGATATATTAATTGATTCAGATGAATATGCAAAGATAACAAATAATAGTAATTTTTCTCAAATAAAAATAAAAGCAGATAAGTCAGATTTAAGGAATGTTCAAAATCAAGTTAAAAATATATTTAAAAATAATAAATATATCAAATATGAAGACAGAAATACTATAGAAAATGAAATGAATAAATATGCATGGGAAGCAGTACTTAGAAATATATCTAACTCAGCTATGCTTACTATTACTGCAATAATAAATATAATATTTAGTATTGTAACTAGTATAGCAGTAAGAAAAAGAGAATTTGGTGTTATGAGATCTATTGGTTTTTCTATTAAAGACTTAAAAGGTATTTTACTCTTTGAAGGATTGATATATGGATTAGCTAGTTCAATTACAGGATTCTTATTAATCTTTTATAAAGGTGTATCTTGGGCAAATCTTAATAGAACAATAGCTAGATTGCAGCATGTTCCTTACAATGGAAACTGGTATATACTACCGACTATACCAATTTTAATATTTATAGTAATTACTGTCATTATGTGTTTACTTTCAGTGACATTTACATTTGGCAGACTTAATAAAGATAGTATAGTTGAGCAAATAAGAGAAGATTAGTTTTAAATTATCCAATTAATAGATAATTTAATGTAAATATATAGTTAAAAACTAAAAGATAGAGAGGGTAAATTATTATGAAGAATATAAGGGTGAAAGATCTAAGAAAGAAATATGGAAAAGGTGAGAGTGAAGTTAAAGCATTAGATGGGAATAAATCTAGATATAGAACCACAAAAATTCACAGCGATAGTAGGAGCAAGTGGTTCTGGCAAAAGTACATTGCTTCATTGTATGGCAGGCTTAGATAAGCCTACGTCAGGTAATGTATATTTAGATGATATGGATATTTATACTTTGAATGATACTAAGTTATCTGAAATACGTAGACATGAATTTGGATTTATATTCCAAAGTTACAACCTAATTCCAGTTATCAATGTATATAATAATATAATATTACCAGTATCATTAGATAGTAAAAAAGAAGATAAAAAGTACATAGATGAACTTATAAATAAATTAGGTCTAGAGTCTCAAGTAAAGAAATTTCCAAATGAACTATCTGGAGGTCAGCAACAAAGGGTTGCAATTGCTAGAGCCTTGGCAAATAAACCTTCTGTAATATTGCGGATGAGCCTACAGGAAATTTAGATAGTAAAACAACAAAAGAGGTAATGAATATTTTACAGCTTTGTGTAAAAGAATTTAAGCAAACATTAGTTATGATTACACATAATGATGAGATAGCAAAAAATGGCTGATAAAGTTATCACTATAGTTGATGGTAAAATTGAGGAATAACTACAAAGGATATTAAAATAAAATCTAAAATATTAATTTCACTCCCTAAAAAACTATATTTAAGGACAAATATATTGAAAATTAAATCTCATATGGTAAGCTGTTAAAGCACCTTATAAGTGAATTATAAGGACATACAACAATGATTAAAGTTATGAGGAGTTAATATGAATAAGGCTTTGTTAAAGAATATAATTATTTCAGCTATTATAATTTTAGGGGTTAAGGCTTTTATTGAAAAAATTTTAATAAAAGGAGTTTTGTCAAATATATTAATATTTTTTATTTCATTAATAATATTTATTATTATTAATGATGTTACTTATAAAACACAAAATAAATAATAATAAAAATAATATCTATACTAATAGAGCATAAAAAAGCTATAATGTACATTGGAAGTAGATAGTTACAATTTAGGAATTTATAATAATATAATAGTATTTTTAGTTAGGGGACTACATGAATCGATAGTTTTATGGATTGCTATATGTTTGATAATCAATTTAATTATATTAAAGGTGGTTACATACATTATTTCCAAGTTTATGAAAATGAGGAATAAAAATTTATAGGGTAAATTATAATGAGAGGAGTTTTATTAAAAAACATAGAAAAAGAGTTTGAATTAGGAGAGGTAAAAGACTTCAAATTCAACTCTTTTTTATAAAAAATGTCTCGTAAAACGTGAAAACTATGTATATAATATATATTCTTAAAATGTCTCGTTTGCGTGAAATAAAAAATGGATAAGTGTCATATTAAACTCAGTAATATCAAGGAAAAATGTATTTTTTAGTAGTGGATTTAAGAATAATTCATATAATAAATTAAATAAAAATCATATTGTGAATTATTAAATGATTTGTAATAAACGAATTTAAAAAAAATTACATAGATAAATCAAGTAGTATCTACTTGTAGCAATTAAGTATAATATAGTATGTCTATTAGTTGAATAACAAAGGGTCTATGTTATAATAAAAACGTTAAAATATTTATAGGAAAAGAGGTAAATCATATGACATATTCAGATACAGAATTATATAAAAACTTAAGAGTTGATGTGGAAAAATGCTTTGGACTTTGCTGTGTTGCACTTTTATTTTTCAAAATCAGAAGGATTTCCAGCTGATAAAGTGGCTGGTAAACCATGCATAAATTTACAATCAAATTTTAGCTGTTCTATTCATACAACCTTTAGAAACCAAGGGCTTAAAGGTTGCACTGCTTATGATTGCTTTGGAGCAGGTCAAAAAGTAGCTCAAATTACATACAATGGATGCGATTGGAGTAAAGAAAAAAAATCTGCCAATCAGATGTTTGATGTTTTCTTAGTTGTGAGACAACTTCATGAAATGCTATGGTATTTAAATCAAGCGATTTCACTTAAAGAGAATACTGCTATTCATGATAAAATTAGATTTATGATAAGGGAGACAGATAAACTTACTTATTTAAATCCTGATTCTCTTATAGAATTAGACAT
>JMMB01000005.1 GCA_000686145.1 Peptostreptococcaceae bacterium VA2
ATTATAGACGTCCAGGAACATTAGATGATTTTGAATACTTAAAACCAGTGTATGAAGATGGAACATTTGAATGGGAAGATATGATAGTAATTTAATTGTTGTAAGTATATATACACGTATGAGGCCGCTTAATGATGAAGAAAAAGAATACGTAATAGAATTAGCTTCTACATTAATAGAGTTTAAACCAGACATAAACCATAGAATAGATTTCTTTGTTTTCAGATGAACTTCTAGATATTAGGGATAAAGATTGGGACAATCAAGGATGTTATATAAATTATCATTACAATATCTTTTAAATACTCTTGAAAAGAAGATAAACATAGAAAATTTATCGGATGATGATTTCAATCATTTATCTCAAGACTAAATTAAAAAAGATAGATACTTATTTTTAAGTATCTATCTTTTTTATAACTCAATTTGTAGGTTAGGGTGTATTTTTGGCATTTTAGGCCAACTTTGGTGCCAATCTGCATGAAAAACACAGGTACTATAAATTAAATAAATATCACCAAAGACAGTAATTGTAAGAGATTCAAAATTAAGTGGCCGATTTTGCACGTATCTCGGTGTCCTTAAAAAATCACCAAACCATTGAAATCAGCGGGCAAAATTGCCTTAACGTACGATTTCCGCATTTTCCTGACGCTACTATAGCAATGTAATAAAGTTAAATGATTAAACCATTGAGTTTACATAGATTGAAATAACTTTGGTGACTTTTTAGGAAATGTGCTAGGTATAAAGGAATGTTGTTTTTGCAGATGTTAGGAAGTTTTGCAGAATTTGAGAGAGCTATTATTAACGAAAGAACTCGTAATGGTAGAATAGCAAGACTTAATGAAAATAAGTTTGTAGGTGGTAAGCCAGCATTAGGATATAAAGTAAATAAATATGGTAAATTTGAAATAGATTCAATAGTATCGAAATATATGTGGAATAAGGCGAATAAATATAATTTGTAGACTAATAAGTATACATTAAATTCTGTTTAGTCAAATATATTGAATTTAATACATAACAACATTATCATAAGTATATAATTAAAAAGGAGCTAGATATGATTATGGAAATATTGAAAAAGGTAATTACATTAGTTTTATCTATTATACTATTTGGAGGACCACAACTGCACAAAGTAGATGCAATTGAACTTAAAAATGAAATGAAATTTAATATTCCTTTAGAAACTAATTTATAGTAAAAAAGTTATTCAAAATATTTGTATTTTGGATAACTTTTTTATGTTAATGGATTATAAATTATCATAATTATCCTAATAAAGTAATTGTGATAATTTATAATAATATTCTGATATTACAATGGATTGAAATTTTCTATTAGATTACTAAAGTGTAATATTTGAAGTCCAAAAAGCAATATTTAAAGTCTAAATTGCATATATAATGGAAAGATATGGTAAAAATATGTAGAATAAAGTAATATAAAAGATAGACTAAACGTATACTAATGAAAGGATGTTTAAATATTGATTAATATCGGCATATGCGATGATGAATTACATTATATATTAAAAATCAAAGATATACTGAAAGAAATATTAAGCTTATATCATATAAATTATAATATATATGAATTTTCATCAGGGGAAGAGTTATTAAATAACTATCCTAAAGATTTAGATATATTAATTATGGATATACAGATGAAAAGAATAAATGGAATGGACACTGCAAGGAAGATAAGAGCATTTGATGAAAATTTAGAAATAATATTTATGACTTCATTTGCTGAATTTATGGAAGAAGGATATGAAGTTAAAGCATATAGATATATACTAAAACCAATAAATGAAAGAAAAATTTCAAAAAATATAATACCTTGTGTAAATGAAATAATGAAAAAAAGAAATAATTACTTAACCATAAATATTAAAAATTATGTAGATAGAATTAAAATAGACTCTATTGCTTATATAGAAACAGATAGACCTAATATATTAATTTACACATCTGATAACATATATACTACAAAAATGAGTATTTCTAAAATGGAAAAAATCTTAAGTGAATATGGATTTTTTAGGTGTCATAACAGTTATATAATAAACTTAAAATTAGTGGAATCGATGAATGGTAACTTTATAAAAGTACATGGAAAAGATATACCAATAAGCAAGTATAGAATCAAAGAGTTAAAACTAGCAATAACAAATATATTAGGTGATATAGTATGCTAGGAAAATTGAATATAGAATTTTGGGATATTATTAATATAATTACAGGATCTACAGATTGGGTTATTTTCTTTTTAGTTATAAGTTTGGTTGGAAAGAAAAAAGTGTATAGTAGGAAATATATATTTCGTATGATATTTATATTGATATTTATGGCATTAATTAATTCAATAAAAATATTTCCGAATGTTAAGATTATTATATGTATGATAATATCTACTTTGTTTTATATTGTATCATACCAAGATAAAATATATAAATGTATATTGGTTAGTTTATTATTTTGGTTAGGTTTAATGATTGCTGAAGGCTTAGCTGTAGGCGTAGTTGTATTTATAAACCAATTAAATAATATTGATATAATATTAAATGGTAATTTATTTAGATTAGAGTCTATTATAATATCTAAAATATTTTTATTTATAGTACTTATATTATTTAAGTACTTTAAGTTATCTTTAGAATTTAAACCTAAAGATATGATACTTATAGGTTTACCTATACTATCAAATATAGTAAGTTTACTATTAATATTTGGAGATAATTTAAAGAATAATTCTATAAGTGGCGATAATGTGTTTGCAATTGCACTTGCAATTTCATTGATTTTGTCATCTAGTATAATAATTTTAATAGTAATAGGGAAAATTGTACAAGATGATAAACTTAAGTTAGAATATGAACTTATAAATGAAAGAATAAAAACAAATCATAAGAGCTATGAAAATATAAATGAAATCCATAATAAATTAAGATATGTTTACCATGATTTAAAAAATCATATGATTTGTATAAAAAGCTATGAAACTAAAGAGGAAATTATATCATATATAAATAATTTAGAAAGTCATATAAATGATTTTGAGAAATTTAAAAATACAGGAAATAAAACGTTAGATATAATTTTAGGGGAAAAAACATATCTTTGCAAAAAATATAATATTGAATTTGAAGATAATATAAACATATCTAAATTAAGCTTTATTCAAGATATTGATATATGTGCAATGTTTGCAAATGCACTAGATAATGCTATTGAAGCATGTCTTAACATAGATAATGAAATAGAAAAAAGAATAGAAGTTAAAGCCACATACATAAATGGATTTGCAATAATAAAATTCATAAATACTAAAGTGAATGATATTAAATTTATTGATGAACGCATTAAAACTAGCAAGGATGATAACAAGATACATGGAATAGGTCTTGCTAGTATTAAATATATAGCTAGTAAGTATGATGGTGAGATAATAGTTAATTACTCAGATAATGAGTTTATATTAAAAATAATGATACCAATAAGAAAGTAGGGGAATAGAAGTGGAAAAAATAGCATTAAAATTACTTAAAAATATGTCAGAGCTAAGTTTTAGAA
Source organism: Peptostreptococcaceae bacterium VA2 (assembly GCA_000686145.1). Classification (GTDB taxonomy): domain Bacteria; phylum Bacillota; class Clostridia; order Peptostreptococcales; family Peptostreptococcaceae; genus Romboutsia_D. Next base: position 3,582 of record JMMB01000005.1, read on the forward strand.
CAGCTGTATTATCAGCAAATAGTGCAAGTTCATGGATAGCACATCAAGCAAAAGAGCCGCAAGCTCTACAAAAACTAAAGAAATAATATAAATATTAAATTACCTCTCCCACGTCATGGGAGAGGTTTTATGCGTAAGAGGGAGGAAATAAAAATATGTTTAAAAGTTTATCATATAAATTTGCCAATATATTAATTAGAAATGAAGTTATAGAAAATGAGGATTTTGAAATATATAGATATGGGTTTGAAACGTTGACTTATTTTATAGTTAATATCTCGGTAGCATTATTTATAGGTATTATTTTTGATAAGTTTATACATACTATTGTATTTTTGAGTTGTTACTGTACTTTAAGACAATTTACAGGCGGATATCATGCGAGAAATTATACAGAGTGTACAATAACTTTTGCAGCAATGTATGGGCTAATTATTTTAGTTGCTAACAATATAGATATTTATAGGTTTAAATATCTATTAATACTATTACTTTTAGTAAGTACAACTGTAATATATAAGGTTGCACCTTTAGAGCATAGAAATAAGCCACTTAGTATTGATGAAAAAATGAACTATAAAAATGTTATAAAAAAGATAACATTTTTAATAAATTTTATAGTTATTACAAGTTTAACCTTTAATGTAATTAGTGAGTATATTATATATTCTGCATTAGCTGTATTTTTGATATTAATACTACTATTGGTACAAATTATGATTAATTATTACAAAAAATAATCCATTTAGCCATACTTAATGACTAGTTAGATATAAGATATTGAATAGAGACATACATGGTGATACTCTAATAAAGAAATAAATATTATTAGAGGAGGTACAACATGGAATTAGTATTAATCAATGGAGAGAAACAAGATGCTCAAAGAGGTCTTATATTTTGTGGAAGATCTGATGCTTGTGTTGACTGGGATGGTCTTTGCAATCCAAGATTTCATTAGAAAAATCTAAGAGATTTAAATGTTATACATAACAAAGGTAATAGTCATACTGTTTATTCAAAATAGTGTGACTATTATTTTACAATAAAATAATTTATAGGGAGTGAATAACATTATAGATATTTTATATTGTGAATTTAAAAAGATGTTTTTTTTCTAAAATAGTAAGATTAGCACTAATATTGCACTGTATAATGATTTTTTTGATGGCATTTGTATGTATAAATAATGCAGATTCACCTTACTATATATGTTTAAGAGGTTTACTAAATACATTGAATTTTATGGAAGGAACTTTGATAATAGCTTTATTTGGTTATGTATTAGGAATAGAATATGAAATGAAAACGATTAAAATTCTAAAAGCAAAAAATATTAAACCTTATAAGGTTATAGGTGCAAAAACAATAGTGGGTATAATGTATATTTTTATATACATAATATTAGCCTTTGTAATAACTTTAATAGTCGGGAAAATGGCTATAAGTACTTATAATGATATTGATATTAATTTTAACAATAATCACTTTGTAATACAAAATTCTGAAGCATTAAAGTTCATGATTAATTTTTATATAGCGCAAGGAATAGCATTTATTTATATATTAAGTGTTTCAATACTATTTAATATATTAACAAAAAACACAGTTATTTCAGTTATATCAACATTTGTATTTATTCAAGTAAGTTCAATGGTAGGAATGTTATTGAAAAGAATTCCTCTACCTAATGTATATAAGTTCATACCTATTAACTCAGACTATATATGGAGGGATTATGCAATAGGAGAGGTTAATCAAAGATTAATCTGTTTATTAATTTTTAGTTTATTAATATATATTTTAAATATTAAAGTATATAAAGAGCAGAATATAAAATAATTAATTTAATAGAAACTTGAAGAGTAAAGCAAGTGAACTAAGAAATTTTATAATAAAAGGGGATTTATATGAGTGATACAGATTTAAACATTACAAATCAATTTTTTTGTATTGAAGAACAAAATAGACAATTCATCTTTGATGGTGGAAGTGGATATGTATTTGAGACAAATAAACTGATAGCAGAGATATTAAAAGGAAGTAAAATTTATAATTTAAATGATGATAAGGATATAAAAAATTTAAAACAAGAGCTTACTCATAAGTATAAGTTAGAGGAAATAGAAAAAGCATTTGAAGACTTAAGAACCAATAATCAAAGAGGATTATTAAGATATAGTGGAGAAATTTATCAAGTTTACGAAAAAAAATATGAGTACCTTAAAGCTAATCCATACTTGAATTCATTGTGTTTAAATATATCCCAAAAGTGTAACCTAGGGTGTAAGTATTGCTTTGGTGATGGTGGAAACTATGGGCATGAAAGTATAATCATGTCTAAAGAAATAGCACAAAAATGTATAGATTATTGGTTTAATAATTTAGATAAAGAGAAACAAAATTTTAATGTGACATTTTTTGGAGGCGAGCCTCTTATAAATAAAGATGTATTTATATATTCCGTTAATTATATCAATGAATTATTTAAAGATAAAAAATGTAATATAAACTATATTATTACAACTAATGGAACTATTATTGATAATGAGATTATAAGTGTATTAAAAGATAATAAATTTGACTTAAGTATTAGCATAGATGGTATTAGACAAATACATGATAGCAACAGACCTTACGCATTAGGTAATGGTAGTTTTGATACTATAGTTAATAATATTAAACAAATTAAACGCGAATATGATCAAATCTCTGCACAAATCACATTAACAAAAAGGGATATTCCATTTTTAAAAGAAGCAACAAAAGAACTTTGGAATATAGGTGTAAATGAAGTATATTCTAATTTAGTATTTAATAAATCTGACGATGCACAATACTCTTATGAAGACTACAAGACTTATGAAAAACAAGTAAGTGATCTAAGAAAAATCACTTATGAAAATTTAGTTGAAGGTAAAAAACAAGTTTTTGGTAGTTTAGTGGACTTAATGAAACAGATTCATACAAGAAAATGTTCTGCAAATTGTTTTTTATGGAATCAAACAGTTGGAATTTTTTCTGCTAGAGGAAATGCATATAGATGCTATAGATATGTTGGTAATGAGGAGTATAAGTTAGGAAATATAAATGAAGATAATTTTAGCTTATTCAATAATAGATTGAAGAAACCGGTAGTTAGGAAATGTAGTGAATGTTGGGCTCAGCTTTTTTGTGGAGATGGATGTCCGTATGAAAATTATTTATATGAAGATGATATCAATAAACCTAACCAACAGTGGTGTGCAAAAACTAAAATTCTGTTAGAAGAAAGTTTTAGACTCTATGTTCAAATTCTTATTAATAAACCAGGTTTATTTAAAGACATGTTTGATAGTCAAACAAAATAATAGTAATAAAGTGAGTGGGGATGAGAATGGATGAAGTTGTTTTAGAAGTCAAAAACTTAGAATTGACTTTAAAAAAGCGTAAAATTATTAATGATATTAGTTTTAAAGTATTTAAAGGAAGTGTCTTTGGTTTTCTAGGGCCTAATGGTTCTGGAAAAACAACAACGATTAAGTTAATACTAGGTCTGCTAAAGCCTAATAAAGGAGAAGTATTTATAAATAATACTTCTTTACGAAAAGATTACTATGGTGCACTAAGCCAAATTGGAGCACTAATTGAAGGACCAGCCTTTTATGAATATTTATCAGCAGAAGAAAATCTAAATATTTTTGGAAAATATTCAGGCGGTGTTTCAAAGGAAAAAATTAAGGAACTTATAGAAATCGTAGGATTGAGTGGTAGAGAGAAAGAGAAGGTATCTGATTATTCATTAGGAATGAAACAAAGATTAGGGATAGCACAAGCACTAATTAATGATCCCCAAATTATAATTTTAGATGAACCAATTAATGGATTAGATCCAAAGGGAATACAAGATATTAGAAATATTATTAATTACTTAACCAAGGAAAAACAGATAACAGTATTTATCTCTAGTCACATATTAAGTGAGATAGAGTTAATATGCGATAAGGTTTTTATTATATATAATGGAAGTGAAATAGCGCAAGGGGCTATAAATAATTTAATAAAGGAAGAGATAAAATATGAAATTCACTCTCAAAATGTAGATAGCTTATATTCCGAATTGAAAAATATGGATGAAATCACAATTGATAAATATGATTTAAATAGTGTGACTATTAAAACTAATAAAAATTTAAAAATTGAAGATTTAATAAAATATTTAGTTAATAAAAATATAGGTATTACAGCCTTTATTCCAATAAAACCTTCTTTAGAAGACAGCTTTTTTAAATTAATAGATGATTATGATAAGGAGAATAATAAATGAAAGATTATTTGAAAAATGAAATATTTAAACTAACTAAAAGCAAATATATTTATTTTATAATAGTTTCAACCTTCTTGTTTCAAATGATCTTTTGTGGTTATTACTTAATGTATCTACCTAAACAGGAAGGGGTATTTAATTTTACTTATTCAGTTGTTATGCAAATGTCATTAGCTATTTTTATTTATGAAATAAATGGAATAGTATTAGGTGCTTTTTTATTTAGTAAAGAATACCAGGACAGAACTTTTATGTATGTAATCATAAGACCTATAAGTAATATTAAACTTTTTTTAAGTAAAGTAATTATTATGTTAGTATTAAGTATTTTAATTTTTATATTTTCGTTCTTAAGTTCAGCTTTAATAGGGTATATATTTTTCCCATACACTCCATTTAGTATTGCTGGAATAGATTTTTTCATGCAGGATTTAAATATTGTTGAAAGTTTCATAAGAATGATCTTATTTAGTACGTCAGTTATTATTGGAATTTTACTAAGTAGTGCAATTAGTATTATTTATTCTTGTTTATTAAAAAATTTCTTAGGTACTATAATTTCATCAATAGTAACATTCTTCATAGTAGCCTGTCCAATTCAGTTAAAAAGTGGAAATTATTTTTCAATATCTTCATATCAGTTTCCTAATTACTTAATGGAAAAAGATTTTAATACATATTTAGAGTTACAAACGAAACTTAATTTATTAAATATTTTTGTTGTTATTATTATATATATAATAGGATATAAGCTTATGGAGAAAAGCAGAAAAAAAGTATTATAGATGTATATAGATTAGGGATAAAAACTAATATATGAAAATTAAGTTAAAATAGAACATATAATTTGATGGCATGTAGATAAATTTTAACATATGGGGAGTTTAAATAAAATTTATGATTTATATTTTTTAATACTCATAGAGTTCTACATAATATACAATGAAGGGGGAAAAGTGATGTTATACCATGCACTTGGTTTGATATATACATATAAATGTGTAGCAAAATGCGATATATGTGGTTTTAGTTGTTCACCTGAGAGACAGGAAAAAATGAATTTTGAGGATGCAAAAAGATTAATTAAAGAAGCAAAAAAATCAGGAATAAGGTTGATAACAATAACTGGTGGTGAGCCATTTCTGTATTACAATGAAATAATAGAGTTAGTAAAATTAGCTCACCACTATAACATGCAGACAACCATTACTTCTAATTGCTATTGGGCAGATTCGTATGAGAAGGCAGAAGCATACTGTACAGAGCTAAGAAATAATGGTGCAAGAAGTATAAAAATTAGTGTGGATGATTTTCATAATAAATATGTATCATATGAAAATATTAAAAATGTAATAAAAGCTTCTAAAGTTGTAGGATTACGTTTGATAGTAGGATGTACAATTACGAAAAATAGCATGCAATTAAAAGGAGTACTTAATTCATTCGAAGAAGAGATAACAAATATTGGACTATATCAATATAAGTGTTATCCACTAGGAAGGGCTAAAGAAAAGATTAGCGTAGATAATTTCTACTATCCCAAAAGTATATTAGACGACTGCAGCGAGAGTGGATGTATATTAGTTACGCCTAATGGAAGTGTTTATCCATGTGCATCTATGTGTGGAACTATACCTAGTCGTTTAGTAGGTTCAATACATAATAGTTCTTTAGATGAATTAATTTGTAAAGCATCTAATAATCCTCACAACAAATTTATATGTAAACATGGGGTTGAAGCGTATTTAAAAGAGCTAAATTTAAAAAACAATGATGAATATGTTGATACATGTCATGCATGCTATGAAATTTTTAATAATGTTCATATAAAAGACCTAGATAATATATTAGAAAGGATACACAACAATGATAAAATTTTATAATTATAAATATATAAATAATGAAGAACATATTTATAACAGTGAGACTGGTCAAATATTCGAGGTTAGTGAAAATATTAAACATGTGATAAGTCAAGAGAATAAAACGGTAGAGCAAGCTATAGAATTTCTTAAAAATCATATGAATGAGGCTAAATTAAAAAATTACTTAAATCAATTAGATAGTGTTGGTTTATTAAAAACTAATAAAACAGAAAAAATTACTAAATATAATGAATTAACAATGCAGCAAGAACCGATAGTTACTAATATGACTCTATTGGTTTGTCAAGATTGTAATTTAAGATGCAAATATTGCTATGGTGATGGAGGTCAATATAATCAAAAAGGTAAAATGAGCTTTGAAGTAGCCCAAAAATCAATTGATTATCTATTTAAACACTCTGGAAATGAAAAAAAACTTTCAATAATTATTTTTGGTGGTGAGCCTTTAATAAATTTTGCTTTAATTAAACAAATAGTAGATTATACAAAAAATAAACAAAAAGAATTTAATAAAGAGTGTTTTTTTAGTATGACAACTAATGGAATATTAATAACACCTGAAATTGAAAAGTATCTACTAGAAAATGATATCTATGTACAGGTGAGCATAGATGGAGATGAGACAAGCACTAATTGCAATAGATACAATGAAAATGGAGTTGGTGCATACAATTCTATTATTGATAATTCAGAAGGTATTCTAAGAAATAGACCTACTTCAGCAAGAGGAACAGTTACTGATAGTAATCTTAACATGTTAGATTCATTTGAGCATTTATATGATGTAGGATTTATGCCCATAGCATTAGCTCCTGCGTATAATCTTATAAGTGAAGAAAACTATGAACTATTGAAAGCAAATATATTAAAAATGATAGATAAATTCCAAGAATATATTGAGCAAAAAAATTATATAAAATGTAAAGCAATGAAAAATGTTTATAACGAGTTAGTATTAATACATGAGAGTGATATAAAAAGGATGTATTGTGCAGCAGGACAAAGAGCTTGTGCAATAGATATAAATGGCGATATTTTCCCATGTCATAGATTCGTAGGCAATAAGCAGTATTGTGTTGGAAATGTAATCGAAGACAAGATTGATTTAAAATCTTACATAGAACAAGTAGAACCAGAAAATGAAAAATGCAAATTGTGTTGGGCTAGAAGTTTGTGTGCTGGTGGATGTACGTATGAAAATTTAATGGCAACTGGACAAATAAATATGGCAAGCGAGGCATTTTGTGACATTATGAAAGATAAAATGGAAAGTATATTAAATTTATATGTGAATATGACCCAAGAAGATAGAAAGATATTGTTAGAAAATATGAGAAAATAGATAGGAATTAAAATGATTAAAAAAATATGTAATTTAATACCAATGGATTTTAAAAGTTATATTTTTATTCAATTGAAATGTATTTTACTTGCAATAGTATATACTGTATCATCGTTAATATTCCCAATGTTTATAAGCTTTATTATAGATGATGGAATAGCAAATAATGATATAAAAAAAATAATATTATATATTTGTTTAATGTTTTTTGTTGGTATATTAATGATTGTATCTCAGTATTTACAAAGAGTTTACTTTTATCAATTTTCTCAAAGAATAATTATTGATATTAAATCTAAAGTATTTAAAAAACTTCTTATAACCAACACACAGTTTTGGAAAACTAATAAAGTAGGAGACATATTTACAGTTTTGGAAGATGATATCCCTAAACTAGAAACAGTGGTTACATCTACATTAAGTCAATTGATAATTAATTTTTTATCAATTATTGGAATCTGTATTTTTTTATTAATGATAGATAAAGAGATAGGCATATGTACAATAATCATTTCGTTTATTTTTTCTGTTTTTCAAAAAAAATTAGGTAACCAAGCTAAAAAAGGAATGTTTGATATAAGAGAGATATTTGGAGAAATAAATGGATTTACTAGTGAATGCTTAAATAGTATGAATGATATACAAATATCAGGATATTCTACTCCTATACATAATGAGTATAGAAAAAAAAATCAGAGATACATGAAAAAATCAATTTATCAGACTAAAATAATGTCTTTAAATCAAGTGATTAGCCTTCTTTATAATGTTATTGGAATTTGCTTAACTTTAAGTTTAGGGGGATATAAAGTTTATTGTGGTACGTTATCGATAGGGATGCTTTTTACTATCACACTTTATGTACAACGTTTATATAGTCCCATTGTAAATTTTAACAATTCATATATTAGTATAAAAACTATAGGACCTATTATAGATAAAATATTACACGTAATGGATACAAAAGATGTGATAGAATCTGGTGAATACATAAAATCAGAATCATTAAAGGGTAATATTGTATTTAGAGATATATATTTTTCATATGATGAACGTGAAATTTTTAAAAATATTAATATAAAAATAAATCATGGTGAAATTGTAGGTATAATAGGATCAAATGGATGTGGTAAAACAACATTAATTAAATTATTAGGAAGGTTACATAACCAATTAGAAGGAGAAATATTAATAGATGACCGAGAAATCAAAGAGTATGATTTATCTTATCTAAGAACGCAAATAGGATACATGTCTCAAAATAATTTCTTATTAAGTGGAAAGCTAAGAGATATTATTAACCCATTGCAAAAGGATATTGAAGATATAGAGATACTTAAGATGATGGATAGATTACAAATTAATATAGATAGGTTTAAAGATGGATTAGATACTGAAATAGGAGAAAATAAAATAACAATTTCTGGGGGAGAATCTCAAAAAATAGGATTAATTAGGCTATCTTTTGAGGATAAACCAATCTTGATTTTAGACGAGCCTACATCGGCAATAGATATTAGCAGCGAGGTAATAATATGTAGGGAGTTAGAGCAAATATTAAGTGGCAAAACTGTTATTATAATTACACATAAAAAGAAAATATTAAATATATGTACTCGTATAATTGATATGGAAAAAATACAATCTGTATATTCTGAGGTTGGAAGTTAGATATGTAAGTTTTTGTATTAAAAATAATATCTTATTTAAGCATAGAATCAAATATAAGTTATAAATAAGCTAATGAAGTTATTTGAAAATTAGGGGGACATTGATATGAGGAAATTTAATTCAATAATAAAAACTTGCTTAGGTATAGGAGTATTCACAGCATGTTTAAGTTTTTCAGCAGAGAGTGTATTAGCATGGGGAGGATATTCACATTGGGAAATGGGACAACGAATATCAGATAAGTATAATTATAGCGATAATGAGAAATTGAATTTTTCAAGTGGGAGTTTATTAGCCGACATAGGAAGATTGTCTTGGGATAGAAAGTACACTAGCTCAGATTCAGAAAAATTTTCAGATAAAATGTTATCACTAGCATCAAATAGTAGTGCAATAAACTTTGCAAATGGATGGAAGGCTCATTATATACAAGATACTTCTGGAGCATTAAGCAATATAGATGGGGGCCCATCATCATATAGAGTTAAATGCGGTTGGGTAGATGAGTATTTAAGAGATCATAAAAACTTAAATTGTCCTATAAATAATACTTGTGATGCTTGGGTTGACTATGATTTAATTAAATCTACTTATGATAATCTACATAACTTCAATCCATCTAATAAAGAAATTGATAGAGAAATAAAAAAAATGTATGTAGCATTTGACTTACAGCTAATAGCGAATATAAATGGATGGAGCGATTCTGAAATAGATGGTATAGAAAATGAATTAAATAGAACTGTTGGGTTATGTATGAATAATAATAAATATATACGTTCGGTAGCTCCATCTTATATAAATCTAACAGACATATCTGATAAGGATATGGATATTATTAATAAAACAATTGAATTTCATATAGATACTGTAGAGAATTTAAATTCTATAAAATTAAATAAGGCTAAGTCAGATACAAAAAATAGCTATATTATAAATTATTCAGTAGAAGATAAAGATAAATATGAAAATATGTTGAAAAAAATAGACAATGATTTAAAAAATAAAGGCATAGATATATCAAATTTATAATCAAATTAGTTTTAGTATGAATTTAATGAAGTAACATGGGCTTTAGATAATATATCGAAAAAATAATTATAGCTCATAGGCTATCAATTATAAAAAATACAGTTAACCTATAGGTTATAGATAAATTGATTGAATCAAGGACATACGAAGAACTTATGTTAAATGAAGCCTCAAATTATAGTTTAGTAAATTAGAAAAAATATAAATTATCAATGATTTAAAATTAAAACTATGAAATAACTAAGTTATTTTATAGTTTTTTTTATGTTAAAAATTATATAAAACTATGATAATTTATATAAATAACTATAAAATAATTCGGAGGAAAACTAATGAGAACTAAGTTAATAACTTACTTTAACATAAAAGGCGGCATTTACAAGACGTCTATGTCTATAATAACTGCATATGAACTAGCTAAAGATGAAAACAAAAGAATATTATTGTGGGACTTAGACTTACAAGAAAATCTTACTCAGTATGTATATAAAGTTAATCATGAAGATAAAACAACGATAGATATAGTTGATGGATTAAGTGCAGAAGAGGTAATTGTAAAGTGTCCAAATCTAAATTATCCAAACATAGATATAATACCATCAGATATAGGTTTAGCGATGTTAGATGAAAAAATAAGCCTACAACCAGCAAGAGAAAAAGTACTTGCTAGATGGTATATGAAAAATATAGATGTATTAGAAAAGTACGATTATATTATTTGTGATTTATCACCGAGCTATAATTTAACAGCTAAAAATATACTTTATTTAGCCGATTCTATAATAGTCCCTATTATGGATAAGAATATATCTTCTTTAAGAGGAGCAGCTTTATTTAAAGAACTTTGGACTAGAGATAAATATTATTTAGAAAAAGAAGACAATGATATTAAGGCCACTGTTTTAGTTGGATATGAAAAACAAAGAACTCAAGTATCTGATTTATTTGATCAATACCTTCAAAAATTTGATGAGTTGAAAGATATGATGTTAAATTCATTTATAAGAAGAAATACTTTTGTTGAAAAATCATTATTAAGTAAATTAAGTATAAGTGATTATTTGAAAAAGAATAATCAAACTCATTTTAGTAAAGAAGAAATTGAAAATATGATAGAAGAATTAAAAGAAAAGGATGTGTTATAGATGCCTAAGATAGATATGAATTTATTAAAAGAGGAAGTTCCTACAACTAAAAAGTCAACAGTTGTACATGAAACTAATGATATTAAACCTTCTATATCGATATATGACATAGTAAAAAAATAAAAGAAGAAATGTAAGGAACAAGTTGGGGTAACATTAGACAAAGAAATAGTTGATAAGTTAAAGACTGTAGTTATAGATTCTAATATAAATATGTCTAAGTTATTTAAAAATTTACTTATGCCATTACTTGAAGATGTAAAAATAAAAGAAAAAAATATAGAAATATATAATAATAAAAATAAGTTAAAAGGCAGAAGAAAGTCAGAATAAATTTTTATTATATTCATTAAAATCATGATAAATATTTAGCAAATATTTTATGCAGATTATAAAAATCAGAGATAAATCAAATTAAGAAATCATTAAATAATATATACTAATATGGTTGAATATGTTAAAATTTAAATAAAGAAATCGAAAATTAAATAAGAAAAAAGCCAGGAGTGTAATAAGTTTGGCGACTTACTCCTGACTTTTGCTATAACACTCTTGATAAGAGTGAACTCTCATAAGAGATTTTTTATATTTTTATTATGTATTAATGTTATCATACATATTCATACATAGTCAATATTTTTGATATATAAAACAATATAAAAATTAATTCACATAGATTTTAAAATCTTAATTCATATTAAGCAATAATTTTTGTGAAATAATCTGAGAGAACTTCTTATCTTTAGTGTCAATTTACTGAAAATAGAGGGGTATTTTTTATGCAAATGACAGACTTTTGCAATCATTTATACAATGAAAGTACAGATGGTTACATACAAATATTAAAATTAAACGAAAAAAATAGTGTTGGCAAACGTACAATTAAAATATATAATACGAGAAATGACGGGTTAAGAGAGATTGTAGAAGAACTTCATAATGAAAGTGATGTATTTTTAGCGCCAAATACAATGTATCTACCAAAGAGAAGAGTAGAAAATATAAGGCAGTTTAGAGCCTTATTTCAAGATATAGATTGTAATAAATTAGGGTTTGAAAAAGCTGAAACTGTGTATATGATATGGATGCTATATTATGATGGAAAGGTTCCAAAGCCTACGATAGTTACAGATAGTGGACAAGGAGTTCATCTTTATTGGAGAATAGAAAATGCTCCATATGGAGCTTTAAATACATGGCAAGAGTTACAAGACTATATATATTATCAATTAAAGCATTTAGGGGCTGATAGGAAGTCAACAGATGGTGCAAGGGTACTTAGACTACCTGGAACTATAAATTCTAAGAATGAAGCTAATTGTGAGGTTTTGTATATTGATAATGAATTAGAGTACTCTATGTATGATTTAAGGGAGCAATATTTAAACTATAAGCCTAAATCATATCAGTTACAGATTGCAGAAACTAAGAAAAATGATAATAGAGTTATTTCAAATAGATTTTTTAATTCATATAGTTTACATATGGAAAGAGCTAACGATTTACAAACTTTATGCAAACTTAGAAAGTACGATATGACAGGTTTTAGAAATATGGCTATACATTGCTATGCGTATTGGAAAGGCATATATGTTAGAGATTCTTATGAGCTTGAAAATGTAGTTATGGAGTTAAATAGTGCATTTACTGAGCCACTTAAGGACACTGAGATAAGGGCTATTTTAAGAAGTGTTCCAAAGGCTATAGATAAGTTTATAGCTTATGAACAAGGAAGAAGAAATGGCGAATGCAAGCGAGTTTCTAAAGGCATGAGAGATAAAGAGGGTTATTGGTACAAAAATGATACTTTAATTGAGAGATTAGAAATAAGTAGAAGCGAACAAAAGCATATGAAAACTATTATAGATACTGATGAAAAGTATGATAGGAAGAATGTGAAGAGAAGAAATAGTAGAAGAAATGAAGATGGTTTAACTAAGAGAGAGAAAGAAAAATTAGAGAGGCTAGAGAGTATAAGAGTTTTAAAGGATAAAGGATTAAATCAAAGTAAAATAGCTAAAGAATTAGGAATAAGCAGACAAGCGGTAAGTAAGTTGATAAAGGAAATAAAATAAGTGTCAACTGAAATGGGTCTTTATAAATATGTGGTACTGTGTCTTTATTCTCTAGGGTGATCTGAAATATTACTTTAATAGTAGGAGGAATACTTTTAAGAGTTATAATAGAAAGCTTAGTAATGAATAATTATGGTTAGATTATGTAGAGTATGCATTACCTAATATGGATGGAGATGGAGTTCATACTTATTTGGACAAGCAGAGTTTACAAAGAGTTGTAGTAGATGCTACAATGATGGATAAAGCTAAAACTGCATTTATACAAAGATTAGAAAAAAGAAGAGCTAATGAAAAACCTGTTAAAGAAGAACATAAGATATTAGCTCCTATCATTGATTTTTCGAAGTATATGAAATAAAGATGTAATTAAATAGGATTTATTAGATTGTGATAAATAAGAGATTAAACTATATTAGGAGGATTCATCATGGGAAAATTAAAAGGACAGACATTATCAGATAGTTTAGATTCATTAAACTCATTTCATGAAATTCATGATTTTGAATGTAGCGAATTTGATGTAGGTATAAAAGTTATTTCAAAATTAAATAATAAAATTGTACTTGATAAACATGTTCCAGTACGTGTTATATTTGATAAAGATAGACAATATATAAATATAATATGGCAAGATGCTGGGGTAAAGAATTATAGAAGTAAGCAACTTTTTGAAAGATATAATCCTAACTTCAATGAAATGATTCTTGATGAAAATAGTGATTCTTTAGAAATTAATTCTACTGATTCAGATAAAATACTAATTATCAATTACTAGAAACTAAATAGAAGGAAAAAAAATAATATTTGTAGAATATCCAATTATTTCTTTTATGTGCCTAAGCACACAAAAGAAATAATTTTAAAGTTTTATGAAATAGCATATTTCCTATGATTACATTTGTAATCAATCCATGCTACTTGGGAATTTTTATTACAACTTTACCATGATGTGCTTCGGTATTATATAAATTAATTTCACCATTATGTAGCCGAATCACTTTTTCAGCAAAAGTTAATCCTAAACCATAATGTGTTTTATAACCGCTTGATCTACTATGATTTTCTGTAAAAAATAGCTTAAAACCATTTTTTAAAGAGTCTTCATTAAAACCATTTCCTTGATCAGTAATAATGAATTCATAATTTGCTTTTACTTGATTTAACTGAATGATTACTTGGCCACCACTTGGAGTACGTTCTAATCCATTCAATAAAATATTAGTTAACGCTCTAATAATTAATCTCATGTCGATAACAATAATATCTTTTTTATTAATATTATTATTAATAATTACTTGCTTAGTATTAGTACTTTTGATAACATTCTCATTTAGTTTAATTAAAAAATCTTGAATTGTTAATGGTTCTTTAGTTAAAATCATTTCTTTTTTATTTAAGTTTATATTAATTACTTCTGAAATATAGTATTCAATCTGTTTAATTGCAGTCATTACATCCTGAAAGCATTCCAATTCAATGGTTGTTTTCTCTAATTGCATTAGTTCAATATTTCCTTTAATCACTGTCAATGGAATTTTAATGTCATGAACTAAATAACTAATTTGTTCTTCTTTAGATTGACTACTTTCAATTTCATTTTTGATAGATTGATTTAAAGCAGATGCCAAACTTTCCATTGCTTCCATTACAACAGCATACTCTAAAAAATCAACACTTGGGGTAATCAAGTTTAAATCCTTTGATTTAATTTGATTAGCAACTTCAATCAGTTTCTGATTTTCTTTAACAATAGCTTTATTAAATCTTCTGATATTAAATATAATAAAAAAAATATATATTAATAACATTAAAATAGTCATCCATATTCCTGGATTATATATTATTTTCCTTAAATTTATATCAGCAAAATGAACCTTTAAATTAAAGTAAATGAGTAATATTTCTTCCTTACTTTCATACTTTAAAAATGAATTTGAATTTGCTTCTCTTGTAATTTCGTTATTTGCTCTTGATAAAAGTGTTTTATTTAAATTAGATTCTACTAATTTACCAGTCTTCCGATTATATATTGCATAATCTAATTTTTTTGGAATTTGTTTAGAATTAATTGTTTTTGATTTTTCAACTAGTGCTGAAACTTCATCTGACCTCTGTATAGGCTCATTTGCTGGTACTAAAAAACCATTTTTTAATCCTAATATTGTAATATTAATATAAATAATAGCAATGATTACTCCAACTACAGCTATTTGTAACATCAATTTAAAAAATAAAAATGATAAAGTTTTCCTCTTCATTCCCATATATATCCCACACCCCAAATTGTATTAATAGGAGATAAATTAAACTTTGAAAATTTTTTTCTAATAGCGCTAATATGTTCAGTAACTGTCGAAATTTGTGAATCACTATCCATGGAATATACTTTGTCATATATATAATCCTTTGAAAAAACTTTTCCTTTATTTAAAAGCAATAACTCACAGATACTATATTGTTTTTTAGTAAGTATCAGATTAGTACCACGAGCAATTATTTTTTTTGCTTCTAGATCAATAAAAATATCTCCATCTATGATGATCTTTGTACTATTTCTTTTAGGACGGATCTCCCTTCTTAGGTGTGCCTCAACACGGGCATTTAATTCATGAATACTAAAAGGCTTTAAAATATAGTCATCACCTCCAACTGACAGTCCATGGACAATGGAGTTTTCGTCACTTTTGGCAGTCATAAAAATAATTGGACTATCAACTAAATGTCTAATTCTTTTACATATTTCAAAACCATTTTCATTAGGCATCATTACATCTAAAATAATCAAATTAAAGGCGTTCATTTCTTCTATATTCATAGAAGAAACTGAGGGAAGAGCCATAACTTCATGATTATTTAATTCTAACGCTTTTTTTATAAGTCTTAAAATTGCCAACTCATCATCTACTACTAGAATTTTAGCCACTATAATCACCCCCATTTTAATTTATTCATTTGTACTTTTTCCATACCAGTTTTGGAACCAAATTAAATCAATTATCACTATACTAATCGATAAAATAATTAAAACACAGAAACCAGTTATTACAGTATTATATTCTGAATAAGCAAAATAGCCATTAGACTGTATCCCTACTTTATTCCAAAAAAAATACATAGGTATTCGAATTGACCAAGCCCATGGTAAAAATGGCCATACTTTATCAACTAACATAGTTGGAGATAGGGCAGCTATAATTAACCCTGCGATACCTATTATACTATTTAGTCCCATCCCAAAACGATAGGAAATTAACATACTTAATCCATATTGAAAGCTACAACTAATTGTAAAGACTACTCCCATAGTTAGGTAAAACCCAAGGTCAACGATATTAATACCTATTAAGTATTTCAATGCTCCTACATATATTATTATACTAAAAAAAGTTGAGAATAAAAAACAACATATCAACATAGTTAACTGACTTAAAAAAGTTATTACCTTAGTTTCAGTTCTAACTAACATATTTTGAAAATTACCTGCTTCTTTTTCTGATGCAGTTGATAATCCACATATAATAGTTATAATAAGTGGCGCACCAATCGATAGTAATTCAAAAAAAGTAACAAAAACACTTCGATCACTTATTAGTTTAGTATCCTTTCTCAAAAATACATAACTACTTAAAATAACTGAAAATAAAATGGGAATTAATACATGTAATAATAAAAATAGACTACGTTTTATCTTTTTAAATTCTGCAAAAACACTCCTCAAATAATTATTCAATTTACTTCACCTCGAGTTTCGAAAATGAATAAGCATCCAAAAAACTTAGAAGCAAAAATAAAAGGATACTCAAAATAAATGAAATAAAAAGTACTGGACTAGAATTTATTAAGACACTGTCATTAGATAGTGGAAGTCCATTTGGGTGAAGATGTGTGAAAGGAGTTTGAACCCTTAAAGCCCACGCCCAAGGAACATAGTACATCTGAGATGTAGGTGCGAAAATTGATCCAATATTCAATGTCAACATGCTATTAACTAAAAAAGTTGCATAAATATTAGTCTTCCTTGAAAGCCATAAGCAAAATGGAATTTGCCAAATTAATGTAAGTAAAGTTAAAAAGATAGCAATTATAATGTCTAAGGATGAAATATTCTGTGGAACAAGAAATGTAAATTTAGCAAACAGCAACAATACTATAAGCACCAAAGATGCAATAAAACTCAAATAAAGAATTAGGGCGATACGGCTATATTCCTTTAGTTTTAGATTAATCGGCAATCCTAAAATTGTTATATACTTAGTGGATTTTTTTTCGAGTTTATCTAGCAAACCAGCTGACAATGAGATAAAAAACTGATAACCATATTAAACCCCAATGGTTTACAGTTGTTGAGATAGCATATTGAAAAGTTTCTTTACCTCCAAGCCAATTAAACGTGACTGCTAAAAAAATACTTATTAGTGGAATAAATACAGTTAACTTTCTTATACTTATTCTCTTAGTTTTTATTACTTCAGATTTAATATAATTAAACATTTGATCCTCCTAATTACTTAATTTAATTTGTTTTCTTTAACCACTTCTGTGAATAACTTTTCTAGATTATCAACATTGTTATACGCCCCTTCATATACTAAAGTACCATTACTAATTATGCCTATATCATCTGCTAAATGCTCTACTTCTGAAAGCATATGGCTAGAAAGTAATACCGTAACCCCATTTTTAGGAAAGTTAAGTATCAGCTCTCTTAATTCTTGGATTGCCAGAGGATCAAGCCCATTTGTAGGTTCATCTAAAATAAGTAAATCCGGATTATTTAATATCGCTTGAGCTATACCCAGTCGTTGTTTCATTCCCATTGAAAAATTTTTTACTTGTTTTGAACCAGTATCCTGTAACCCGACGATTTCTAAAACCTCGTCTATTCTAGTTTTAGGAATCCCTAACATTGTCGTTAATACATCTAGATTCTCTTTTGATGTTAGATTTCCATATAAAGGAGCATTTTCAATTAAAGAACCAGTGTAATTTAAATCTTTTCTAGTCCATGGATGTCCATTAAACTCAATAAATCCACTGCTTGGTCTTAATAAACCGGCAATTATTTTTAGTGTAGTTGATTTTCCAGCACCATTTGGACCAAGCAGACAATAGATTGTATTTTTGCGTATATGTAAATCAATATTGTCTATAGCTGTAGCTTTCTTAAATTTTTTACTTATTCCTTTTAGCTGTAAGATATTTTTATAATTCATTTTAATCATCTCCTTTTCTCATAAATTAAGCATAACAATCAAATATCAAGATTTTCTCAATTTTGATGATATTACTAAGTAAACTTTATTGGTGTCAATATACTGATTATGTCACTAATTTTATTATTAAAGCAGACGTTAGAAAGAATTGTTATCGATGAAAAAATGATGGATAAGGCTAAAGTTGAATTTATTGAAAGACTTGAAAAAATAAGAGCTAATGAAGTATCTGTAAAAGAAGAAAAGAAGGTATTAGCACAAGTTATTGATGTTTCAAAGTATAGAAAGTAGTTTTTTGGTAGGAAATCAAAAGTATATGTAGAATATTCTTAATAAAGTGATTCACCCACGCGGTGGCTCAAATAAATTTATAGGAGGATATTTTATGAAACTTAAAATAAGTGACTTACCTCCACAATTTGAAAATATAGCTATAGAGCTTGGAATAGACAAGGTAAAGGCTTTATTTAAAGAATTTGGAGGGACATCTGTGTATTTTCCTACGGAAAAGATGATATATAAAGGGGTTCGTGACAGAGAAATTATGGCTGAGTACAATGGTTTTAACCATAAAGAATTAGCTATTAAATACAATATGTCTGAAAGTTATATAAGATCTATTATAAATAAACAAAAGAAAAGTGCTTAATACTTGATTGACAAAGGTTGATTTAAAAAGGTATTATGGTTTTTCAGTTGAGTTCTAGTTTTTTAAATAAAAAGCCGCTTATCCAATTATGGGTAGGCGGCTTTTTACTTTTTATTATTTAATTCATTAATATTTGAGCTTAAAGAGTTGATACTTGAACTTAGGCCATCTAGTTTCCCTTCGATACGTACCAATAGATACATTGTAACTATTGCTGGAAACCCTAAATTAGCCACGAGTTGCATTAAATCTAATTTCATTGACTTATTCCTCCTATTAATCTATAAAAATGCTAAGAAAGTCCCTCATTAGCTTAGAGGGACATTTCTTAAGTGTTCCATGTGTTACGCAACTACAAGGTCATATTCTGTAGTTTCTGTTTGAACAAGTTTTGCTTCTACTGGAGTTTTTAAATCTTCTCCACCTGGTGCAAATATATTCTTTTGAACTATTATATCCATTGCAGCTTTTATTTCTGCTTCTGTTAAATCTTGTCTTGGATCTGTTACAAATAAGCTGACCTTTTTTCCAAAGTCTGTTGAGAATGTCATTAAAAGTTTAGTTTCTAGGTTTTCCATTTTTTATTCCTCCTTTGTTTTTTATTGAGCTAATTCTGTGTTATCTTGTTTCATTACTGATAACTTGTCATGTTTTTGAAGTGATATTAATGTCTCTGCTACGTTGAATACATCAAGTGGTTTTGCACTAGCTTTCACATTTGAATAACTTCTTGTTCTTGTTATTACTTTTTGGTTATCATCTAAACCACAGTCATATTTGATCTTTAATGATGATTGGTTTTTAATTTCTACTACATCAGCAGCTAATTTTACTTCTGGCATTTTAGTACCTCCTTTTGTTTTGATTAATTTCATTGTAGTGGGTGGGTTGCGTTAAGTCCTAAAAGATAGTTGAGTATTATTTTTGTGGAATATTTTTTTAGATTTAAAATTGAAAATATAGCTTTGTAGGTTAGTAAAATAAATAAAGGGCAAACTTAACAAAATTAAGTTTGCCCTTTATTTATTTGTGTAATTATTGAAAGTGTTGAAAATACTATATTTGTTTCAAGTAATTCCTAAACGTAAATTTAGTGACCAGTTCAACTTTTAATTTTTTCAGACTTTGGAAATGAGACATATATTGAAAATCGACCATTACGATAGTAAGCATCAATTTTACCATCTAATTGTTTAACAATTTCTTTGGCTATTGACAATCCTAACCCTGTAGTTTTTTTATTTCTAGATTTATCTTTTGTATAAAAGCGATCAAAAATATAACTTAGATCATCTTTTGTCATGGGTTCACTAAGATTTGAAAAAGTGAATGTATAACCATCGGTTTCATGTATTTCAAAACGATAATCTCCATTTCCATGTGTAATTGCATTAAAAAGAATATTTGAAAATATTCTTTTTAAGCCTTGTTCATCCCCTTTGATTATGCAAGGTGTATTGGGAAAAATAACAGTTGGCTCTTGTCCCTTCTTAAAAAAATCATCATAATACATGGCAAGTATATCTATAAAGATACTCTTAGCATCTATTGGAACACGTTCATAAACAATTTCTCCAGATTCAATGCGTACATACTCAAATAACTGCTCAAGTAACTTTTTAACTGTATTTTGTCGTTCCAGTACAATCGCTAAGTACTCTTGTCTTTCTTCTTCTGTAACATCTGATTGTAGCATTTGAACATATCCACCAGCAGTTGTCAAAGGCGTTCTCAAATCATGTGAGATATTGGTTATACTATCTCTAAAGTTTTTATTTAGTCTTTTAATATGTATACTAGAGAGTCTAATCTCATTTAACTGATTGTTTAGCATATTTACCAAACTTGTGATATCCTTTTGTCTTGCTAATACTGTTAATAATTGATTTGTATCTTTTATATTTATAATTTCCTCTAATTGTTTTGTAATATGCTTGATATTCATACGATAGTACATATGGTAAAAAATAAATATTATCAAAGTAAATAACAGTATAAAAGTTGTTATCATCCAAATATTTTCCATTTCAAATCCTTTATTTAAATTAATCTACATCTCTTTTTGAAAACAATAAGCCAGATCCAATAATTGTAATTACCCCAATCACTAAAAATACTATTGAGCATTTAACAACATCTTCTGGACTTGAAGTCAAATCAATTACAATACTATGCATATTTGAAAGAGAATATTTTATAAAAATATCATTCTTTGTTAGTAAGTTAAGAAATTGTGCAAAGTAATTCGAACTTATTACAAGTAAGATAGAAATTGCAGTTGCAACTCCTCCGTTTTTAAATAGATAAGATAGAAAAGTACCAATCCCTGCAATCCCCCAAAACATACAAAGTATTCCCATATTCATACCAAGAAATGCAATTAAATCAACCTCTCCTAATTGGTTAAACATTGTATCTGCTAGTAAATTTAAAACACCGAATACTAAGAAAATTAATGTAATAGTAAAATATATAGCAATATATTGACCGAAAACTAATTTACATCTAGATATTCCACGACAAGCCATTTGGCGTACAGTACCATTTGCATATTCAGCAGTAATTAAAGACGTTGCAAATATAAGAATAATATAATAAATAATATCTCCACTATAAGATGCCTGGTAACTAGAAATTCCTGTTGATAACTGTTGTACTTCTTCACCATAATAAATGCCAATTCCCAGTGACATGCTAAACATAAATAAAAGAATAATTGAAACAACAATAAAAATTTTACTTCTAAGTATTTTATAAAATTCACTAAAAATAATATTTATCATTATTGGTTCCCTCCCATCTTTTTTATAAAATATGCTTCTATATCATCACCTTCTAAAGCAATGTGAGATACTAAAACACCATTTTCAACTAACTCTTTGTTAATTTGATCGGGTTTGTCCAAATAATCATAAATGTGTATTCTTCCTTCATTGAACACTTTATAATCAGTGCTTTTTATATTATTTTTTATAATGTATGCTGCCTTATCTGTATCATTAACTCCTAATGAAATATACCTTTTACAGCGTGTTTCTAAATCTTTTGATGCAAATTGATCAATTAAATTCCCGTCCTTAATTATTCCATATTTTGTTGTAACTTTAGAAAGTTCACCTAAAATATGAGAAGAAATTAGAATAGTAATATCTCTTTCAGAATTAAGCTTTAAAAGTAATTTTCTAATTTCTATGATACCAGAAGGGTCTAATCCATTAATAGGCTCGTCTAAGATAAGAAAATCTGGATTTCCTATTAAAGAAATAGCAATTGATAGTCGTTGTTTCATACCAAGTGAAAAATTCTTAGTTTTCTTTTTATCTGTATTTTTAAGGCCTACTAAATTAAGTAGTCCATCAACATTACTGTACTCTGAAATACCAAGTAACTTATTATAATAAATAAGATTTTGTCTAGCTGTCATTGAAGGATAAAGAGCTGGTTGTTCAATAACGCACCCAATTCTTTTTCTATTTTTATCTAAATTAGTACTTTCAAAAAGTTTGACCTCTCCATGACTTGAATGAATCAAGCCACATATTATTTTCATAAGTGTAGTTTTACCTGCACCATTCTTACCTATTAAACCGTAAATATCACCTTTTTCAATGTTTATATTTACCTTGTTTAAGGCTATTTGGTTTTTATATTGTTTAGTTAGATTACTAGTCTGTAATACATAACTCATATCTTTTCACCTCTTACTTTCTATAAATTAATTCTATATTTAAATCATAAATGAAAGATATCAAAATATAATTTAGAAATTATCAAGAAAGTATCAAGTTTATAAATTAATTATCTTGCATTTTATATCCGATTCCCCAAACTGTTTTTATATATTTATCTCCATCATTTAATTTATTGCGTAGATTACTGACATGTACTGTAACAGCTCTTTCATCAACAACATATTCTTCAGACCAAATGCTTTCAAATATGTTTTGTTTGGTAAACACCTTTTTAGGACTAGTAATTAATAATTCTAATATAGAATATTCCTTTACTGTAAGCTCTATAGGTTTATCATTAATAGATACACTATGATTTTCACTATCTAAAATTAAATCTTTAAACTTAAAGACTTTAGTATTATTATTTGTCAAACCTTTATTTACCCTTCTTAATACTGCACCTATTCTTACGATTAATTCTTCATTATTAAATGGCTTGGTAATATAATCATCTGCACCACCTTGAATCAATTCAATTTTAGTATTTAAATCATCTTTTGCCGATACACATATAATAGGAGTTTCAAATTGTTCATTAATCTTTATTAGTACTTCTTCACCGCTTAATCCAGGTAACATTAAGTCTAATAAAATCAAATCAAATGATTCTTTTTTTAACAACAATATAGCCTCTGTACCAGAAAATGCAGATTCTACTTCATAGTGATTTTTTGTTAATAAAGTTTGTAACATCTTGTTAATCTCAGGGTCATCTTCTACAATTAATATCTTAATCATCCTTATACTCCTTATTTGATCTTATAGATAAAGTTAACATTTACCGCTTAGATTTATTCTTCTATGTATACTTTATCATACTGTACGTTACTATTGTATTTTTGTCTTGTATCATCGCATTGTTTACTAGATATCAATTAACTAGTACCTAAAAACTTATTTAAAGATATCTAGTAAAAATGCCCTTAAAATCCATTTATTTAGATTTTAAGGGCTTTAACTTTATTCTAAATACATAACTAGTTCTTAAACTGCAGTTTTAAGACTTGTTCAAAATAGCACCGTTTTATTACCACTTAACTATAAAATTAACAATGATTGACCCTATAAAAAAAATACCAAGTGGTTGTACTATTTTTAATATACTAGAATCACCACTATTAATATTCTTAAATATTTTCATTTTTAACGCATCCTTTCTAATTTATAGTTATCAATATTATAAAGTATAAAAAAATTACAGTATACCTTAAAAACATATCTT
Source organism: Peptostreptococcaceae bacterium VA2 (assembly GCA_000686145.1). GTDB lineage: Bacteria > Bacillota > Clostridia > Peptostreptococcales > Peptostreptococcaceae > Romboutsia_D. The sequence continues at coordinate 27,860 of JMMB01000005.1, forward strand.
TAAAGATTATTTTAAAAGGTTGATAGTTGACGAAGGAGCAAAGAGCGCTCCTTCCGCAACTATCTTTATTTATATGCTGGGGTCAAAATCTATGGGGTCTAGTCTGACCTCACAGATAATAGCTGGGAACCGCTATAAACTGTGAGGTCAGACTAAAGACCTGGTGCATTGGTTATTTATAAGGTTTTTGATTAGATTTAGATTTTGGATTTGATGTAGCTTTAGTTTTAGTAATAATCTTTTTTATTAATTTAATTCATTGGTGATATATCTATTATAGTTGATATACCTAATATTGATACTTTGGGAATTTGGCTTCGCCACCGCGCTTTCTCTTCAATCTTTTTAGCAAAGTGCGCTAAAAAGGATTTTCGTTCAATCGCTAACTCAAAACCATTTTTAAATCTAAAGTTTTATTTAGGTTTTAAGTAAATTGGTTTCTAATTAGTTTTATTGGTTATAAGAAAGATTGGCCTTCGCCCAATGCCCTGTGTGTTTAGTTTTTAGATTTTTTCCATTAATAGTTTATGGACCTCCACGTTTTTGATAATGTATCGTGTAAGTATTTTTAAGTTTATACTCTGTACTTACTACAGGAGCGTAGTTACTTGGTGTCGGTATAAAGTTTATTGTTTGGTATTTCGCATTGGATAAAACCATTGCTCCGCTATCCAACGCTGGTGCATATAGCTTTTAAGAAAGTATTTCATCAAAAGAATTAGATTTATTTAAAATATCTAAATGTCACGCAAACAGGACATTGAAAAACTAATAAATACAAAAACAATGTCCCGTAAACGTGACATTATTGTTTTTAATTAACCCTTAATTTGTCACGCTTGCGGGAAAATAAAAATGGATTTATTTTGTTTTGTAGAATATATAAAGCATAGAAGGTTTAAGGGGGCAATGTTATGGCAAGTGGGAGTTTTAAAGGGTTGTATACGTTTTTGGATATAGAAGAGATATATGGAATAGATGCTTCTTGTTTGAGAAAAATAAACAATCAGATAGCATGAATGAGAAAGAAGAAAAGGTTAATGACAGTTGGTCAAATGGAGTTGTTAAGGGGCTAGAACTTAAAAGTTTTTCATTTTAAAACAAATGATAGTGAATTTACAAGGACCGTAGATAAATTTATTTCATTGAGTGAAAGAGCTAAGATTGCTAATGATTTTAAGGCTGATTATTTTTTATCTTGTAATTTTGGCCAGGAATAATAATGTTTATATAAAGGAATAATATTAAAAAATACATATGGAGGTGATAGTATGGAAATGAACACACAAGATTATCTAAAAAAAGCTTTATTAGACACTCAAGAGAAAGTAAGAGATTTTATGAACTACGCTGAACAAGTAGATGATAAAGATTTAAGTAAATGTTTTAAAGAATTTGCTGAGACTGAAGGCTTACAAGCTCAAGAATTACAAAAACATATTGATAGACTTAAGTAAATAATAAATGAAATCTGTTAAAGCTTTAATATTATTTCTTTTTTTTATAGTACAACAACATAACAATATTTTAAAATATTGTTATTAAAAGAGGCTCTTAATTAGCCTCTTTACTTACTTTTTTGTATAGAAAGTTATATATGAATCTAATATATAATTTAAAAACTCCTGTTGGTTAATTCCTTTAGGAGAGAGATCCTTTGCTATTTCTTCAAATTATTTTTGGATTTCTATATCTATTCTTAAGCTTTTAACTTTGTATTCTCTTTTTTCTTGTTTGAATTTATAGATATTATTTATTATATCATCAATACTATTGATTTCATTTGGATTATTATTATCCTTATTACTGTGTGTAAGCTCGTCCATTTATTTCTTTATTATGTAATTAATAAAAAAGATTATTTTTTACAACTAACCTTATTCCATAAATAGCGGCTAACTATAGGTGGAACTTCGAGGTTAATTTTATTTTGTTCAATTTTACCATTATAGATATATTTTCCTATATAAATTTTATTTGTAAGTATATAAGAAATTCTTTGTTTATTAAATCCAAAGTGATTACCTATCTTTTCATATGAAAGACCCTTACATCTTAGTTTAAATATTTCTTTGATAATAATAGCATCATCATCATTTATTATTAAAGTATCATTATTTACTAATTTGTATCCAAAGGGGATTCTTCCTCCTGGAAATAAATTCTTAGAACCTTTAGATATTCTTCCTGAGTGTGTCCTCTCTGCAATTAGTTTTCGCTCAAATTCTGAAAAGCTTCCTATCATTTGCAAAAACAAAAGTCCTTGAGCTGTTGAAGTATCAAACTGCTCTGTAAGTGATACAAAGCCAACTTTTATTTCTTGAAGATGCTCTATCATAACCATGAGATTTTTTAAACTTCTATGAATTCTATCAGCTTTATAAACTATTATTGCATCAATATTGTTTTCATTATTTGATATAAACTCCATCATTTTATTATAATCAGGTCTATCAGTGTTTTTAGCGGACAAACCTTCGTCAATATAGGTTTTAACTATATCTATGTTATGAAGTTTACAGTATAATTCAATTTTTTCTTTTTGGACTTCTATAGAGGTGTTGTCAATTTGTGATGCACTAGATATTCTAAGGTAACTTACTACTTTTTTCATTTTATATATTAATTAAAATCCAAAAGTTGTTTATATTCTTCTCTAAAGTCTTCTAAGCTTTCTAAGTACTTTGTTAAAGGATCGTAGTAGCCTACATCACATAAGTTTAGACTTTCTCTATATAAATCTTCACTGTCCCAAGATACTATTTTTATAGGTAGATTGTTTTCAAGCATTTGCTTTAACATAAGGAATCTTCCTATACGACCGTTTCCATCTTGGAAGGGATGTATTAGTTCAAATCTATGATGAAAAGCTGCTATATCTGCTAATTCTATATTATCTAAGTTGTAGTACCACTCTAGTAGTTCATCTAGTTTTGGTTGTACTTCAAATGGTTGTGCAATTTTTGCTTTAGTTCCTATTATCATATTAGGAATTGTTTTATAGACTCCTGAATATCCTCTTTCATGCATTGTAGTGTTAAACATAAGCCTTGAGTGTAGGTCCTTTAAAAATTGGTCATCAATTTTATTTCCTAATGTTTCAACAATCCTATCAAATACATAACTTGAGTTTACTGTTTCTTGAACATCATCTAATGTATGTTTTCCTGTAACTACATTCTTATCTAATAAAAGGGCTAAGGCTTCTGTTGTAAATGTACTTCCCTCTATTTTGTTTGAGTGGTATAGAAAGCTATGTTTTAAAATGCTGTATAAGGAGTTTTTAAAGTCCTTTGTTTCTAGTAATGCATCTATAAAGTTTTTACTCATTTTAATTAATATCCTCCTTATTTATTTTTTATAAATTTATATTGTTAGTATACCCCAAAAGTCAGATAAATTGACATTTATCTGACGGTGAATTCTATTATAATACGCTAAAGCATTGTAACATAAGCTTTAGACGAATATATTATGTATAAATATTTTACAAATCTTGAAAATCTAAGGTTAATTCTGTGTTACAAAATATAAATCTATTTTATTCCTATTGATTATACCCCAGTTAGCATAAAGTAACGATAAAAAACATTTGATTTAATTTTTACTAATAGGGGTAGCGTCCTAAAAATGCGGAAATCATACGTTAAGGCGATTTTACCCGCTGTTTCCAACGGGTTAAGTAATTTCATATGTATTTAATTAGTTCTATCTTCATATAGACCAACTTGTGTTTTTCATGAAAAAATGCGTCACATGAAAATTTGAAGGTCTAAGTTATCCTAAAATAAATTATACTTAGGTCTAAAAATAGAAATTTTAGAAGTTTTTAGACCATAAATTACTACCTTTTGCTAAGTTTAAGATATTAAAACTTTATTGACATTTTATAATTTTAAATACATAAAAAACGAATGTACTATTATAAAATAATACATTCGTTGGTATTACTTGGATTAAGGCACTTGTGACGCATTTTTTGGGAAAAAATACAACTTGGCCTAAAAAAGGGCGACTTTAATACACCCTCTGAATTTCCAATTTTGAAAAAGGAAAACGGCGGTTTTGATTGTTATTTCAAAACCGCCGCATGGCCACATTTTAGCTGCAAAACATCATCTGCCACAACTGCGGTTTTTTTATTACCGCAGGGTAGCATTCCTTTGTAATTTACATTACTTTTGTAGGATGGATTCCGTATTTTCAATGTCTAAATCGCCTTTTGGGGCGATTGCAAATCACTTGAACCCAATCACGCAGATATTTTTTGATTTTCTATAAATTTAATATCGGTTTTAAATTAAGCCATCTCATCCCTAAGTGCGTCAATAATATTTTCTCTTTTTATCTTGCTAATGGCATACAACATTGTAATGAAAACCAAGAATAAGACACTGAAGACGCTGATTCCAATACTAACCCACGGGAACACAAAATGGATATTGTCCGCCCCGCCGTCAAACATAAATTTGTAAATAAGCCAAGAAGAGATTGTCGCTATAGGAAGTCCGAAAATTAACGCCCTCATGCCATAAAAGGCACACTCGAAGTTCATCATCTTTTGGAAATCGCGCTCAGACATCCCAACAGAGCGGAGCATGGCAAGTTCTCGCCTGCGCAATCTGATATTCGTGGAAATAGTGTTGAACACATTGGCAACCGAAATCAGCGAAATCATAATGATAAAAGTATAAGAGAACACGTTGGCAATGAATATCATGTTGCGGCTATCATCAAGCATTTTATAAGAATTGAACAGGGTATAATTGGGTTTAATTCCCCCACTCTTAATCATTGCTTCCATTTGAGCCGTCGACTGTGTAGGATTTTTTGACTTAAATGTCAAGCCCTTACTAGCAACATGGGTATCAGGGGTCTCAAACTTATCTTTGAGCGAATATGGGGCCATCACCCAAAAAAAGAACGGATCATTCGTATTCGACCCGGAGTTTTTTAGGCTCATTGGTATATCAGGCGGCACGGTATCGACAAATGTAATGCTTACGTTTTGATCCTGTCCCATCTTCGACTTACTATTTATTTCGGGAGCTATTGTAAGATTCATGGAAGAACTCTTGAACATATCAATAGGAGTGTCAAACTCCTCTTTCTGATTGCCTGTAATTTTGGCAACGGCGATCATTTTCGCATTTTGCCCGGTATATTCCTCTGCGGGCAAGCCCAAGTCTTTGATAATATTCAAATAGGTACTGTCATCAAGAAACTGGATTTTCATTGGTAAATTAACCGTTTCGTCCGGTGAATGTGAACCCGCGTATTTCCAGTAATAGTCTGAAAGATCGCTTCCTTTGGCAGCACATGAATACTTCATAAGCGTTTGATACGAGCTTTCGTAAACACCGTTGGCAGTTTTTAGTTTGTCGTAAAGATGCAACATTTCGCTATCGTCCATGTCCTGTGTAGCCAAACTGATGTCATAGGTAGTATGCACTACTGCCTGCTCCGACGCCTGTTTCAAATACGTTACAAAAGCATTGGTCGATATAAACAGCACTACGCTTAAAACAAGTGATAGCACAATGCTTCGATAGCGTTTCTTGTTTCTTTTAAAATTCTTTAGCGCAAGGGTTCCCTCCAAACCGTAAATACATTGCGTTAGTTTTGACATTTTTACGGTTTTGGATTCAACTTTGACCTCGTTAGTCTGGCGAATACTCTCCATAACGGGAGTGCTTGCGGCCTTTCTAGCCGGAATATAGGCCGAAATCAAAATCGTAATCATACTGACCGCCGCTGCACCAACAATCACTGGAATAGACAATGTCAAGGTTAAAGGGACGTTGCTATACATAATGTTTCCAAAATTCTTGGCTACGACGGAAATCACAAGCTTGATACTGCCTATACCAACGATAACTCCAATCGGTATGCCGATTACGCCTATACAAAGTCCCTCAAACAACACTGAATTTCGCAGCTGCTTTTCTGTTGCTCCCACTGACGAGAAAATCCCGAATTGGTGTGTACGTTCATTTAGCGATATGTTAAACGAATTATAAATCAGAAAAATAGAGCCTACCATTATTATGGAAACCAAAATGCCGCCAACCGAGTACAGAAGCGTGTTGAATATAGTATCATCCGAAAGACCCATAAAGCGCAACACATTATCGTTAAAGACATAGCTATGGCTTTTAGCTGTAGTGCTTGCGTAAGTGTGAACATCACGCGGGTTTTTAAGTGTGACAAATGTGCTGAATCTGTCTCCTTTTTCCTTTGCATCTGCTTTTGTTATCAAGGTATATCCCGGTGCGGAAAACTCCTCAAAACTGAGTCTTTCGCAGATACCGACAATCTTGTAGGTTTTTTTTACTTTTGGCATAAGAGTTTCTTTCTCGGAAATGTAAGGGTCGTGTTGACCGATATTTTTGTTTCCATCCATGCGGTTTCCAACATCAAGTGAAAGCGTGTCACCCTCCGTAAATTTAACGCCACCGTTTGCTTCAACGCTCATTGGAACAATAATCTCTTCACTGTTTTTAGGCAATCTACCTGAAACCAGGTTTATAGGCAATGTATCAAAGGCTTCATTGCTAAATCCGGCTATAAAAAGATACGGTTTGTTGGGGTTTTTCCCTCCGTCAAGTTTTGTGTAGCCGATATTTTCAAATGTTGCTGTGTTTTCAACTTCATTGTCGTGATTTCGTTCATTTACGAAAGAGGAATCAACATCCAAAAACTCAACGTGCCAACCGCCGTATTTATGGGCTGCGCCGTTTGCCAGATAGTTCAGTAGGGAAACGCCAAAGGTAGCGACTGCCGTAATCATGGCGGCGGACAGGATAACTCCTATAATCGTTACAATTGTTCGTGTGCGGCTTTTTTTCATGCCTTGCAAAGTAACTTTGTTGAAAATATTCATCCTCTCACCCTTTCGTCTCGCACTACTTTGCCGTCTGATATGCCGATAATGCGGTCTGCTTGTAGTGCGATATTTTCATCATGCGTAACGATGATAAGGGTCTGATGATATTTTTTATGACTTAATTTCAATAGCTTTATAATTTCATGACCATTTCGGCTGTCCAAACTGCCTGTAGGTTCGTCGGCAAGCATGACCGCCGGGGCATTCATCAAAGCGCGTCCTATGGAAACACGCTGTTGCTGACCACCTGAAAGCTGATTTGGTAAGTGCGTGTTTCTATCTTTTAACCCAAGCAGGTCCAACAAGTCATTCAACCTCTCCTCGTTGACCTTTCTCTTGTCCATCAGTATAGGCAATGTGATGTTTTCCACCACATTCAAAGTGGGAATGAGGTTGTGAAACTGGTAAATCAGTCCAACCTGTCTCCTACGGAAAATGGCGAGTTTTTCATTGCTTTGGCCATATACATCCTGCTCATCCAAATACACTTTTCCGCTTGTCGGCACGTCCACACCGCCGATGATGTGAAGCAATGTGGATTTGCCCGAGCCGGATGGGCCAATGATTGCGGTAAACTCCCCTTTTTCGATTGTAAGCGAAACATGGTCAAGCGCGGTAACCTGATTTTCGCCTTTACCGTAGACCTTGCATAAATTTTCAATTTTTAAAAACTCCATTATGTGAGTCTCCTTTCTAATGTGTTACTTATATAATAGAACCTTCAACTTACATCTCTGTGACTTTCAGGTGAGAGATTAGTCACTTTGGAAAACGAATGGAAAATATCGCGCCGCCCTGAGGGTGATTTTTGGCGGTAATCGTCCCTCCCTGACGTGTTATAATCATCTTGCAAAGAGCCAATCCGATACCATATCCTGTCGCACCTGAATTTTTCCCACGATAGAACCTGTCAAACAGGCATGGTAAATCTTCTTTTTCAAAGCCTGTGCCGCTGTCGTGGATGGCAATCTCGCTAAACAGTGGGTTGTCCGTGCAGACAATCTCAATCTTCCCATTCTCGCCTGAGCTTTCCATGCAATTTTTGAGGATGTTTTGAAAAGCTTGTGAAAGCCAACTAGAATCGCCCTGAATGATTATCTTTTTCGGCACGTCTACTTGCAAAACAATATCGTGCAGTTCCATTGGGATTAGTAACGGTCGAAGTGATGTGCATATCAAGTTGTTGACATCTATCTTCTCGTTTTGAAACACCACAATGCCCGCGTCTAGGCGGGATAATTTCAATAGGGAAGTAAGCAGCCAATCCATCTGTACAAACAATTCCTTTGTTTCCCGTATCAATGATTTTCGTTCATTTTCGTCAAAGTTATTCTCTAACAATGACAGAATAAGGTTCACGGATGTGAGAGGGGTGCGGAGTTGGTGGGCTATGTCAGCTAGCGAATCGGCAAGATGCTCTTTTTCTTTTTTTAGTGCGTCGTTTTGCTCACGAATACGCAGCGTCATTTTTGTTATCTCGCTTTGCAAAATAGAAAGTTCGCCCTCGTCCGATTCACCAATATACAGATGGTCAGCGTTATAAAGCACAAGATCGATTTGATCTGAAATCTGCGCAATTCTTTTATATCGGGCTTTGGTAAACTCAAAAAAAGCTGTTCCAAAGGCGGCGGCAGAAACAATGGCAAGGATTCCAGCCGCCGTATTGATTGCAAATCCCAGCGTTACAGTGGTTGTAGCTATTAAGGAGAATAAAATTGCAAACTGTCTAAACTCTCTATTCCTAAGCATACCCGTTCCCCAATCTATATCCCATCCCACGAACGGTCAGGATGATTTGCGGGCTTTGGGAGTTGTTCTCTATCTTCTCTCTCAGACGTTTGATGTACACGGTCAATGTATTGTCATTGACAAACTCGCCCGCAGCGTCCCATAATTCGTCAAGCAGCCTGCTCCTTGTGATAATACTTTTTGGATTGCTAATAAACACCAACAGTAAGCGGTATTCTAAGGGTGAAAGGAAAACCTCATTGCCGTCCTTTTTCACGACTCCGCTTGCCATATCGACATGAAGCCCGCAGATTTCAAAATCCGATGGAGAACGTCCGCTTTTTCGCAAGGCGGTTCCAATTCGTGCAATCAATTCTCGTGGACGAAAAGGCTTGGTGATATAGTCGTCTGCGCCCATATTCAGCCCGGTAACAACACTCGCCTCATCGCCAGAAGCTGTCAGAAAGATAACGGGAATATCTTGCGTTTCTTTGATTTGTGTGCAAACTGTAAAGCCATTTCCGTCAGGCAAAGAAATATCAATCAACGCCAAGTCAAATTTATTCCCGGCAAGTGCGGCAAGGGCTTCACTCCGTGTAGGAGCGTGAGTGACTGTAAATCCCTCCGAGCGGAGCAAAAGCACAAGGTTTTTGGCGATTGCCTTATCGTCCTCAACCAAAAATATCCATTTCATTTATTTTCACCATCCTTTACTTTACTGCTCCTATATCGTCCGTCAACAGGAACAAGCCATGTATTTCCCATTTTTTTAGCTCCCTTAATCCGCCCGACAGAGCAATGGTATACTACCACTTTGTCTGTGATTCCCCAAATTTTCGTTGCTTCGTTTGTCGTTATATAATTCACACATAACACCTCCATAACTCTAGTGTATTTATTTTGACAGAAATTTACAAGCTGAGGTATAAAAAAATACAGGAGCGTGGAAAAGCGTTCACGCTCCCACAAAGGCTAAAGATGTTAGGCGGCTTTAAAGGGGTAGCGTACATAGCCGTCAACTTAAAAAGTCTCATTTTCAAGTTATGATATAATTCTTAATTAATCATAGCAGAAAGTGAGACTTAAATTTATGCATAAAAAACTTAAATACTTAATAAAAAATCTAAAAGATGTATTCGACGTTGATGAAAGAAATATTTAATCAAATGATGCTGAGTATTTAAAAACTATGAAAAAAGATAAAGATCGTAAAGATTTAAAATTAGCTGACTTAGGCTATTTCAAAGTGGACTATTTGAAAAGAATTGATAAGAGTGGTTCATGATTTATATACTTACATATCTTTAGCAATGATAATATTAAGTTCTATTTTTTTATTAAAGAAATCTATAAATTCTGCTATTTGTGTTGCTATAGCTTTAATAAACATATGGCAATCGGCTATATTTGTAGATGAGTTAAATTTATCTGGTGATATATACTCAATGGTATGCTTAGGTATAGAAATTTTACTTGTACTTGTAATACCTGTAGTTTATGAGAGAAAATCAAAGGAATAAATTCTAAGTTTATACAAAATCTAATCTTCACCTAATATACGATATTATATACTTTAAGTACAGTAAACAATACTAATAAATCTTAGAGGAGGAATAAATTATGAAATTAAAAAAATTAAGTGTAGGAGTTTTATCGATAGCAGTTTTAGCAGTAGGAGGATTAACAGCTTTTGCAGATAATGGTAAGGATGTTAATCCTAGTGGCGATATAGCAGCAACTACTGTTCCAAGTGTTGAGGCAAGTAACAAAGGTGAAATTAAAGAAACAATAAAAGATAAAGACCTTACAAAACAAGAACAGGCTGCTGAGTTAATACCTTCTATAGAAGCAAAATAATATAAAGAGTAAAACATTTAAATACCAATTTATTAATAAATTATGTGAAAATAAAAATTTGCTCAATACATTTGATACAGGCTATACTATACGTATAGCCTGTATTTTTAGGGAGGAAGATTAAATTGAAAATTCTATTGGTGGAAGATGAAATAAAGCTTTCAAATATATTACAAAAGGGATTAAAAAAACAAGGGTTTGCTGTTGATATAGCTTTAGATGGTGAAGAAGCTTTGTATCAAATAGAGTTAAATTGTTATGATCTTGTAGTCTTAGATTTAAACCTACCAAAGGTAAGTGGGTTAGATGTTTTAAGATTTATTCGTGAAACTGGCAATACTAAAGTTCTTATATTATCTGCAAATAATAGTGTGGAAGATAAGGTATTAGGTCTTGATTTAGGAGCCAATGATTATTTACAAAAGCCTTTTGACTTTTCTGAGCTTTTAGCGAGGATAAGGAATTTATTACGTTGGAAATTTAACACTGAAAGTGAAATTATAAATTATGAAGATTTATCAATAAATATTGTCGGGAAAACAGTAACAAAGTTAGGTGAAAATATGCGATTAACTAATAAGGAGTATGCTATATTGGAGTATCTTGCAACAAATCGTAATCGATACATAACATCTGAAGAAATTATTGAACATGTATGGGATAGCGACGTAGATTTGTTTTCGAATTCATTTAATTACCATATTTCAGTGCTAAAAAAGAAGTTACAGACAGATGGTGCCATAATAAACGAAAGAAGGAAAGGATATAAATTTGGACAAGATGAAAACTCTTAAGATAAAAATAACCCTTCTATCTATTTCTATTTTAATATTTACTATGACCTTGTTGACAGGATATAGTTTCTATAGTAGCAATAAGTATTTTGTTGCACCACTTATTGAAAGTGAAGCAATATATAAAAATGAAGATAAAGTAAATACTGAAAATAATAGTCAAACAGAACAATTAGTCGAAATTGCTGCATCTTGCAATCCAGCAGAGTCTCAAAAAGACTTTGTAACTACACAAATAGTTTTCATGATATTAATAACTGGAGTTGGTGCAATATTAATATATACAGTTGTTGCAAAATCACTTAAACCTTTGAACACTTTAAATGAAGCAGTTAAGGAAATAGATGAAATTTCACTTAACAAACAGATAGAATTGCCTAGTTGTAATGATGAAGTATATTATCTCACAAAATCTTTTAATACTATGCTATGTAGATTAAAAAGCTCTTTTGAAATTCAGAGGAATTTTTCTTATAATGCTGCTCATGAATTAAAAACTCCTTTAACAGTAATTAAATCCTCTATTGATGTATTGGAATTAGATGAAAATCCAACTATTGATGATTATAAAGAAAATGTATCTATTGTCAAAGAAAGCACAAATGAACTTATACAAATAGTAGAGCAATTATTATCTCTATCTTTAACTGAAAAAATAGATACGCAAAAAGTTAATTTAGAACAAATTATTTTACACTGTGTAGAAGACTACCATAAAGAAATAAAGAAAAAAAATATTAATGTATTAACAAATTTATGTAAAGTAGAGATGAATTCTAATTTAATATTATTAAAAAGTATTATTTCCAATATAGTATCAAATGCAATTAAATATAATAAACAGAACGGAAATTTAACTATCGTAACTATTAAAGAAAATAATGACGTAGTAATTAAAATATCAGACAATGGCATTGGAATAAAAAAAGAAAATTTGCCACATATTTTTGAAGCTTTTTATAGAGTAGACCTATCACGATCTAAACAAATAAAAGGTAATGGACTTGGTCTTTCTATAGCAAAAGTATCAATCGAAAAGTTAGGCGGAAATATAAATATAGGCAGTGAAATCAATAAGGGAACAGAGGTAATTATAAAATTACCTGTTAGTTAAAATTAAATATTAGTAAATCAAAAATAGGACGGTTGCAATAATAAATGAACTGCACCCTGTCAAGTAGACAGTTTAAAAAATAAAAATTTGGACATGGTACAATAAACTAGACACAAAGTTAAGAGAAAAAGGAGTAAAGTTATCAGGTGGGCAAAAGCAGAGAGTTGCTATTATAAGAGCACTTATTAGCAACTCAAATATTATAATATTTGATGAAGCAACATCGGCACTAGATAATATAACTCAAAAAACTATAACAGAAAATATAAGTGAATTGTTAGAAAATAAAACTGTTATAGTGATAGCACATAGATTATCTACTATAAAAAACGCAGATAAAATATATGTTATAGACAAAGGAAGAGTTATTGAATCAGGTAATCATGAGGAGCTTATACTAAACCAAGATACGTACTATAGTTTAGTAAATGAGCAAAAACAGAGCCTATCATTAGCTTAATAAAAAAACTATGAAATAACTGAGTTATTTTATAGTTTTTTTTATGTTTTAAAATATATAAAACTATGATAAAATATATTAATAACTATAAAAAAACTTGGAGGAAAACTAATGAGAACTAAGTTAATAACTTACTTTAATATAAAAGGCGGTATTTACAAGACTTCTATGTCAATAATCACTGCATATGAACTAGCTAAAGATGAAAACAAAAGAATATTACTATGGGATTTAGACTTACAAGAAAATCTTACTCAGTATGTATATAAAGTTAATCATGAAGATAAAACAACGATAGATATAGTTGATGGATTAAGTGCAGAAGAGGTAATTGTAAAGTGTCCAAATCAAAACTATCCAAACATAGATATAATACCATCAGATATAGGTTTAGCTATGTTAGATGAAAAAATAAGCCTACAACCAGCAAGAGAAAAAGTGCTTGCTAGATGGTACATGAAAAATATAGATGTATTAGAAAAGTACGATTATATAATTTGTGATCTATCACCGAGTTACAATTTAACTGCTAAAAATATACTTTATCTAGCTGATTCTATAATAGTCCCTATTATGGATAAGAATATATCTTCTTTAAGAGGAGCTACGTTATTTAAAGAACTATGGACTAGAGATAAATATTATTTAGAAAAAGAAGATAATGATATTAAGGCTACTGTTTTAGTAGGATATGAAAAACAAAGAACTCAAGTATCTGATTTATTTGATCAATACCTTCAAAAATTTGATGAGTTAAAAGATATGATGTTAAATTCATTTATAAGAAGAAATACTTTTGTTGAAAAATCATTATTAAGTAAATTAAGTATAAGTGATTATTTGAAAAAGAATAATCAAACTCATTTTAGTAAAGAAGAAATTGAAAATATGATAGAAGAATTAAAAGAAAAGGATGTGTTGTAGATGCCTAAGATAGATATGAATTTATTAAAAGAAGAAGTTCCTACAACGAAAAAGTCAACAGTTATACATGAGACTAATCCAAGTAAAACATCAATATCTATATATGATATTGTTAAAAAGGAAAAAAAGAAAAGTAAGGAACAAGTTGGAGTAACATTAGACAAAGAAATAGTTGATAAGCTAAAGACTGTAGTTATAGATTCTAATATAAATATGTCTAAGTTGTTTGAAAACTTACTTATGCCATTACTTGAAGATGTAAAAATAAAAGAAAAAAATATAGAAATATATAATAATAAAAATAAGTTAAAAGGCAGAAGAAAGTCAGAGTAAATTTTTATAATATTCATTAAAAGTATGATAAATATTAAGAAAATATTGCATGTAGAGTATAAAAAGCAGAGATAAAGTGAATTAAGAAATAATTAAATAATATATACTAATATGGTTGAATATGTTAAAATTTAAATAAAGAAATCGAAAAATAAATATAAAAAAAGCTAAGAGCCATAAGTTTTGGTCGACTTACTCTTAGCTTTTGCTATAACACTCTTGATAAGAGAGAACTCTCATCAGAGATTTTTTATATTTTTATTATGTATTAATATTATCATACATATTCATATATAGTCAATAATTTTGATATATAAAATAATATAAAAATTAATTTACATAGATTTTAAAATCTTAATTCATATTAAGTAATAATTTTTGTGAAATAATCTGAGAGAACTCCTTATCTTTAGTGTCAATTTACTGAAAATAGAGGGGTATTTTTTATGCAAATGACAGACTTTTGCAACCATTTATACAATGAAAGTACAGATGGTTACATACAAATATTAAAATTAAATGAAAAAAATAGTACTGGTGAACGTACAATTAAAATATATAATACAAGAAATGATGGGTTAAGAGAGATTGTAGAAGTGCTTCACGATGAAGATGATGTGTTTTTATCACCAAATACAATGTATCTACCAAAGCGAAGAGTAGAAAATATTAGGCAGTTTAGAGCCTTATTCCAAGATATAGATTGTAATAAATTAGGGTTTGAAAAAGCTGAAACTGTGTATATGATATGGATGCTATATTATGATGGAAAGGTTCCAAAGCCTACTATGGTTACAGATAGTGGACAAGGAGTTCATCTTTATTGGAGAATAGAAAATGCTCCATATGGAGCTTTAAATACATGGCAAGAACTGCAAGACTATATATATTATCAATTAAAGCATTTAGGGGCTGATAGGAAATCAACAGATGGTGCAAGGGTACTTAGATTACCTGGAACTATAAATTCTAAGAACGAAGAGGATTGCAAAGTTTTATATATTGATAATGAATTAGAGTACTCTATGTATGATTTAAGAGAGCAATATTTAAATTATAAGCCTAAATCATATCAGTTACAAATTATAGAAACCAAGAAAAATGATACTAAGGTTATTTCAAATAGATTTTTTAATTCATATAGCTTACATATGGAAAGAGCTAATGATTTACAAACTCTATGCAAGCTTAGAAAGTATGATATGACAGGTTTTAGAAACATGGCTATACATTGCTATGCTTATTGGAAAGGCATATACGTTAGAGATTTTTATGAGCTTGAAAATGTAGTTATGGAGTTAAATAGTGCATTTACTGAGCCACTTAAGGACACTGAGATAAGGGCTATTTTAAGAAGTGTTCCAAAGGCTATAGATAAGTTTATAGCTTATGAGCAAGGAAGAAGAAGTGGAGAATGTAAGCGAGTGTCTAAAGGCATGAGAGATAAAGAGGGCTATTGGTACAAAAATGATACCTTAATTGATAGATTAGAAATAAGTAGAAGTGAACAAAAGCATATGAAAACTATTATAGACACTGATGAAAAGTATGATAGGAATAATGTGAAGAGAAGAAATAGTAGAAGAGACGAAGAGGGTTTAACTAAAAGAGAAAAAGAAAAGTTAGATAATATAAATAAGATTAAAAATCTAGTGAATAAAGGATTAAAGAACAAAGAAATATCAGAAATGTTAAATATATCAATAAGACAAGTTCAACGACTTAAAAAAGAAATGTAGGGGTGACATGAAATGGCTCTTTATAAATATGTGGTACTCTTTTTTTAGTGTGGTCTAAATTAAAAACATAATGTTTTAGTAGGACTTTACTTTGTTTTGTAGAATATCCAATATAAATGAATTAATTAGGAGGGTGTTTTAAATGAAATTAAAACTAAGTGACTTACCTCCACAATTTGAAAATATAGCTGAGAAGATAGGTCTTGATAGAGCTAAGATGCTATTTGAAGAATTTGGAGGGACATCTGTGTATTTTCCTACGGAAAAGATGATATATAAAGGGGTTCGTGACAGAGAAATTATGGCTGAGTACAATGGTTTTAACCATAAGGAATTAGCTATTAAATACAATATGTCTGAAAGTTATATAAGATCTATCATAAATAAACAAAAGAAAAGTGCTTAATATTTTATTGACAAAGGTTGATTTAAAAAGGTACTATGGTTTTTCAGTGAGTTCTAGTTTTTTAAATAAAAAGCCGCTTATCCAGTTATGGGTAGGCGGCTTTTTACTTTTTATTATTTAATTCATTAATATTTGAGCTTAAACGGGGGAGACCGACATATGTGTAAAAACCGGCCACATATTTTGTATACACGTTGATATGACCGGGTTTTATGCTTATTTTTTTAGTTCATATTCTTTAACTCTTCTATAAAAAGTATTATTCTTCAAATCAAGTAATTCCATAGCTTTAACAGCAGTTATATTACCTAATTTCCACTTCATATAAACTTCTTCAAAATTTTATCCTGGTTCTATTTTTCGTCTACCAAACTTAACACCTTTCAAAAAGAAAAAAGATGCTTTTAACAACAAAAGCATCTTTTTTTTGATTTTATAAAATTCATAAACTTAATCTCTGACTCATTAAATATCTGATCTTTTCTATAGGCTAGATAATAATTAAAATTAGCCTCAAAGTTTTCTATATTAATCTTTTTTAACATAGATCCTCTTAATGACTGTCTTACAACAATTTCTGGAAGAAATGCAAATCCCACTCCAGATAAAACTGCGGATTTTATAGATTCTGGAGATCCCATAGACAATACTATATTTAAGTTATCAATATTTATGGAATTTTCAACTAAAATATTTTCTAAAAAAGTTCTATCAACACAATTTTTTGCTCTCATAATCATAGGCATATCTAAAATATCATTAAGAGTTATATTATTCATAGGTTCATTAATATTCGAAACTAAAATAAATTTATCAGAAAGTAAAGGCTCAAACACTATATTTTCACATAGTTCATATTTAGATTCAAATACAATACCTATATTAATATCATTTTCTTTAAGTTTTTTTATAACATCAGCGGAATTTTCAATTTCTAAAGATATATCAATATTAGGATAGATTTCTTTAAATGTATAAATGCTACAAGGAAGAGTATATTCACCTAAATTTTTACACGACGCTATAGTTAAAGTCGTTTTTTCAGTTTTTAAATTATTCAAGTCTCTTATAATATTTTGTTCAATTGATAGAATAGATTTAGTATGCTCGAAAACTATTTTTCCTTCCCTAGTAAGTTCTACTCCTTTATTGCTTCTAATTAATAAAGTTACTCCCATTTCACTTTCTAAACTTTGAAGCTGCATACTTAGTGCAGGTTGAGTTAAATGTAGAATCTTAGCAGCTTTTGAAATGCTATTATTTTTAACAGTTACATAAAATGAACTTAAATGTCCAATACTCATATTTTCACGTCCTAATATATATTATAATAAGACACTATATACCAAGACAACGTTTTTGTAAATACTTCTCGCTATAAGTAATTCTTATTATACATAAGTCTCTTTTATAACTTAAATTAGGTTGAAATCTATATACTTTAATTATAGTAAAAATTTAACAATGTATAAGGGGGTAATATATATGTCAAAAAAGATGTTAATAGTTGGGGGAGTTGCAGGAGGTGCTTCTACTGCTGCAAGGCTTAGAAGGTTAGAGGAAAATAGTGAAATCATAATGTTTGAAAGAGGTCCTCATGTTTCATTTTCAAATTGCTGTTTACCATATCATTTAAGCAATATGATTGAAGATCATGAAGATTTAGTACTTATGAATCCAGAAGTATTCTTTAAGCAATATAGAATAGATGCTAGAGTTTATAATGAAGTTATTTCAATCAATAGGGAAGACAAAACGGTTACTGTTAAAAATGTAGTTACTAAAGAAAGTTATGAAGAATCATATGATAAATTAATTTTATCTCCAGGAGCAAAAGCTATAGTTCCAAGAATAGAAGGAATTGAAAATATAAATATGTATACAGTTAGAAATGTTGTAGATATAGCAAAGCTAAATACATGCATAAAAGAAAATGAATATAAGAATATATCTGTTATAGGTGGCGGTTTCATAGGAGTAGAAGTAGCTGAAAATCTAAAAGAAGCAGGATACAATGTAACTTTAATAGAGGCGTCAAAACAAATAATGAGACCTTTTGATTATGACATGGTTCAAATATTACATAAAGAAATCTATGATCATGGTATAGACTTAATAGTTGGAGATAAGGTAGTTAAGTTTGAAAATAATTCAATAATATTACAATCAGGTAAAAAAGTAAATTCAGATGTAGTTGTTATGGCTATAGGAGTTACTCCAGAAACTGATTTAGCAACATCATGTGGTATAGAATTAGGGGAAACAGGTGCTATAAAAGTTGATCAAAACTATATGACAAATGATAAAAATATATATGCAGTTGGAGATGCTATAGAGGTATATCATGCATTAACAAAATCTATTACAAAGTTACCTTTAGCAGGACCAGCTCAAAAACAAGCTAGAGCAGTAGCTAATCATATATATAAAATACCTTCAAGAAATACAGGATTTATAGGTTCATCTTGTATAAAAATATTTGATTTCAATGCAGCATCAACAGGTCTTAATGAAGGTATGATAGATGCTTTAAATATGAATATAAACTATGATACTGTAAGAGTTATACCTCAAGATAAAGTTGGTTTAATGCCAGGAAGTCAGCCATTACATTTTAAATTATTATATGAAGTTCCAACAGGTAAAATATTAGGAGCACAAGCAGTAGGTAAAGGTAATGTCGATAAGAGAGTTGATATTATAGCAACTTTAATAAAGACTGGTGGTACAATAGAGGACTTAAAAGACTTAGAATTATGTTATGCTCCACCATTTGGAACTGCAAAAGATGTTGTTAACATGGCAGGTCTTGTTGCTTCAAACTTATTAGATGGAACTTTCAAGCAAGTATATGTTCATCAAATAAGAGAATTAGTTGAAAATAAAGAATTCATAATAGATGTTAGAGAAAAAGATGAATATGATGCAGGTCATATAATTGGAGCAGTTAATATTCCTCTTAGTGAGATAAGAGATAGAGTAAATGAAATACCTAAAGATAAGGATGTATATCTACATTGTAGAAGTGCTCAAAGAAGTTATAATGCAGCCTTGGCATTACAACACTTAGGATTTGATAATATATATAATGTAGCAGGTGGATTTATGGGATTATGTTTCAATGAATATTTCAATGACAAAGTAACTGGAAGAGATTCTGTGGTTACAAATTATAATTTTAAATAATATTTTATAATTAATATTATTGGGCTGTATTTAGGATTACTTTACACTGAATACAGCTAAATAATATTTTATAATTGTAAGTTTAGCAATTAACAAACAATAAGGGGGATAATTATAAATGATAAAACAGCAATCTTCAACTCATTCAAAGTTAAGAAGTGACTATAAAATAAATGCGACACAAATGTTTACAGGTATTATAATTTTATTAGGTGTTATGGCATTTGCAAAATTAAAATATCAATCAAATTCAATGTCAGGATTTCAATTAATTATAGGATTAGCAATGGGTTATATATTACAAAGATCTAGATTTGGATTTGCAGGTGGAGTTAGAAGAATTTACATAACAGGAGATAGTAGTTTAACAAAAGCCTTAATGATTTTATTTTCTATAACTATAATCATAACTACAGCTATCCATTATAGCGCTTTTATAAATGGGACTGATATTCCTGGAATAAAATCTGTTGTACCAGCGAACATAGTAACTGTATTAGGAGCTATTTTATTTGGGATTGGTATGATGTTTGGTGGCGGATGTGCATCAGGAACCTTAACTGACTTAGGTGAAGGTGAAGGTAGAGCATTTATAGTATTAATATTTTTTATAATAGGATCTTTAATTGGAGTAAATAACCTTCCTTGGTGGCAAGAAAGTGTATTTTATAAAATGGGAACAACACTTTATTTACCAGATGTGTTTGGATATATGGGTTCATTATTGATATCATTACTAGGATTTTTAATAATTTATATATTAGCTAAAAAATATGAAAATAAAAGAAAAAACGAAGATACAGTATTAAATGTAGACTATGAAGAATGGGAAAAAGCATTACCTGAACAAAAAAATTATAAAATTTTCAGTGCAGAGACATATCATAAGTTTTTCGTTGAAAGATGGTCTTTCTATAAGGGTGCTGTATTGTTTTCTGCTATGTTTATAGTCTTATTAATAGTTAGTGGATCAAGTTGGGGAGTTACAACAACTTTTGCAAAGTGGGGAGGATCTATCGCTCACTCTCTAGGAATAGTTGACATTTCTACATGGCCATGGTTTGAAGGGAAGATTGAACCTATGAGTAAAGTATTCTTTGAAGATGGAGGTTCTTTAAGAAATATAGGCTT
Organism: Peptostreptococcaceae bacterium VA2; assembly: GCA_000686145.1. GTDB lineage: Bacteria > Bacillota > Clostridia > Peptostreptococcales > Peptostreptococcaceae > Romboutsia_D. The sequence goes on from JMMB01000005.1 coordinate 48,418, forward strand.
AATATTAGGAGCTCTTGTATCTGCATTATTAGCTGGACGTTTTTCACTTAAATTCAAATTTACTATGAGAGATATTATTTATTATGCTATTGCAGGTTTAATGATGGGGTATGGAGCAAGAATAGCTTTAGGATGTAATGCAGGTGCCCTATATTCAGGAATAGTTAATTTCTCATTGTCAGGATGGGTTTACTTACCTTCTATTACAATAGGTGGAATAATAGGAATTAAGCTAGTTAAAAAATTGAAAATTAATTGTTAGGGTTGGTCTTATTATGAAATCATATTTAGGGAAATTAGACGTTTTTTCAATTGTATTAGGTTCCATTATAGGTTGGGGTTCATTTATGCTCCCTGGAACTAAATTTTTAAAAGAATCAGGTATAATAAATACTAGTTTAGGCCTTTTGTTGGGAGCTTTTTGTATAATAATAATAGAGCATAACTATAGAATTATGATGGAAGATCATGATGAAGAAGGTGGAGAATTTTCTTATACATATAAAAATCTAGGTAGAAATCATGGCTTTATTGTAGGATGGTTTTTATTATTAGCTTATTTTACAATGATACCTTTAAATTCAACTGCGTTTCCTTTAGTTATAGAAAAGATATTTGGAAGCGTCCTGAAATTTGGATATATATATAATATAGCTGGTATGGATGTTTACTTGGGTGAGGTTTTAGTATCAAATTTTATAGTTATAATGTTTGCATATATAAACATAAAAGGTATAAATAAAAGCAGTAAAATACAAAATATTATAATATTTTTATTAGTAACATTAGTGGTAGGAATATTTATATTTATGTTTTTTACAGTTGATAAAAATATTGTTTTAGATAGCTATATTTATAATTATGAGTTTAACTTAGGTCAAGTATTAACAACTTTTGCAATAACACCTTTCGCTTTTGTAGGTTTTGATGCTGTACCCCAATTAAGCAAAGAATTTAATTTTAGTGCTAAGAAAGCATCTGTTGTAGCAATATTATCATTACTTATAGGGACATTAATGTATATTATATTAAATATAATAACAGGATTAGCATACTCTCCTCAAGAAGCTCAAGCTCTAGATTGGGCTTTAGGTAGTGCTGTATTAGATAATTTAGGTAAAATAGGGTTTTTACTATTAGTTATAGCTTTAAGTGCTGCGGTATCTAGTGGAATCAATGGATTTATAATCAGCTCCAGTAAGCTGATTGGGTCTATATCCGATTATAATATTCTACCAAATAAATTTAGTAAATTAAATAATAAAGGAGTTCGTATAAATGCTATAATTTTTATTTCTATAGTGAGTTTAGTGGCTCCTTGGTTTGGAAGAGAAGTTATTTTATGGATTGTTGATATGTCATCTTTAGGTGCATCAATAGCATATATGTATGTTTCATATATATCATTTGCAAAATCAAATACTTTTAAGGATAAATTCATGGCTATAAGTGGTACATGTATAAGTATTTTATTTATATTATTACTTTTAGTTCCAACATCTCCAGCAAGTTTAGGTAAAGAATCTTTAATAGCTTTACTATCTTGGATTTTATTAGGGTTTATATTTAATAAAATTTGTAAAGTTAAAGAGTATAAATCTTTAACTTCCAAATAATATATAGTTTGACAATATCAATAAAAAGATATTACTTATTTACCAATTGATGATATTAAATTTACATGAAAAGTTATGAATTAAAAAATCTTCATACTCGTTACCGCATATACGGGGGAGACCGAGATACATGCGAAAACCGGCCACAAGTTCTTTGAACCTATTGTACACTTTCAAAAATCATACTTTTTGAAAGTGTACAATAGGCATTGCAACAGTTATAAGAATCCTAATTCTGGTTTACGCACGTATTTCGGTGTCCCCCGTGATTGACAGATGTTGATTTAAAAAGGTATTATGGTTGTTCAGTGAGTTCTAGTTTTTTAAATAAAAAGCCGCTTATCCAATTATGGGTAGGCGGCTTTTTACTTTTTATTATTTAATTCATTAATATTTGAGCTTAAAGAGTTGATACTTGAACTTAGGCCATCTAGTTTCCCTTCGATACGTACCAATAGATACATTGTAACTATTGCGGGAAATCCTAAATTAGCCACGAGTTGCATTAAATCTAGTTCCATTGATTTATTCCTCCTATTAATCTATAAATATGCTAAGAAAGCCCCTCCGGCGCTTAGAGGGACATTTCTTAAGTGTTCCATGTGTTACGCAACTGCAAGGTCATATTCTGTAGTTTCTGTTTGAACAAGTTTTGCTTCTACTATATCAGCAGCTAATTTTACTTCTGGCATTTTAGTACCTCCTTTTGTTTTGATTAATTTCATTGTAGTAGGTGGGTTATGTTAAGTCCTAAAAGATAGTTGAGTATTATTTTTGTAGAATATTTTTTAGATTTAAAATTGAAAATATAGCTTTGTAGGTTAGTAAAATAAGTAAAGGGCAAACTTAAATTTATTAAGTTTGCCCTTTACTTATACTCTCCCTTTTTATAATATCCGTTATTTTTATTATATCATAGTTCACAATTTTGATATGTTCCCATCGATATATGAGTTATCAATCCACTTTTAATGCTTTTATATATTCATAACAATCATCTGTTCCATATAAATGATTTTCATATGTTTGTTTTATCACTACATCAGGCTTAATTCCTCCAATATAGCCGTTTTTGCGATTTTTAAAATAATATGAACTTGCAATATCTAGTTTAGAATTAGGCAATGTGATAACTTCATTAAGTGTACTAAAAAGGTTTACATTACCACCTGTTTCCTCTCCTACTACAGTAGCACCTAAATGATTTTGAAATTTATCTGCAAATTCAACTGCTGCTGAACCTGTTCTCTTTCCTGTTATAACGAACAAATTTTTGTCCTCTATATTAACTCTATATTTTAGAGTTTCTATCATAGCATCTACAACTTTAGGACTTCCACCTGGATTTTCTCTTACGTCTACAACTAATTTACCAAAATCATCATTATCTATCTCACTCATAAGCCTATCTAGAAAATTATATATATTTGGATATGTTTCTTTTTGAGCATCACTAATGCCAGAAACTGTATTTGAGGAGCATCTATTAAATTTTAAAAATAGGGTATCATCTTCGGGAAAAAACTTATACCAATAAAAATCACTTTCGTTTTGTGGCTTTTCATTGGTCTTGAATTCTTTCGTATCTAAACTTACATAATTTATATCTTTATTTTTTAAAGGGTTTAATTTTAACTCTATCTTTTCATTATTATCATTTTCAAGTACATACTTAGCTCCATTTTCGTCTATAATCTCTAAAAATCTTAAAAATTCATATACATTCATATATTTCTTTGATTGTTCTTTAGCAAATTGTTCATTACCATAATCATGGCTCATAAGAGTTGATATTTTTCTTATAATCTCATTGATATCTACATCATTTATAGATATTAATTTATATCCTAATATCTCCTTATGTTTGCTATCACACTCTACAACTCTTAAACCATCTTCAAAGTATTCAACTTTAATTGGGAATTCTACTATATCTTCATTGTCTATATTTTCTTCTCCTATAGGTGCAAGTAAGTTTAATATATTTGTAAAGGTATGTACATCACCTATTGAAGTTATAATTTGTGCTATTCTTAAAGAAGTATCTTTGTCTGATAGATTATTTACATCTGATTTGAGTGTATCTATACTTTTATCCCATTCTTTTTGTGATATATACTTAAATAGATCTGGGTGCTTTGATTTTAGTGTGTTGTCTAAATAATTTATATCTTCTATCCACTCTTCATTAGATAATTTCTTTTCCTCATTAGTAGCTATACTACATCCTGGTAATATAATTATTACTAATATAAAAATAATGATACATTTTATTCTTTTCATAAATAGCCTCCATATTATATTTAGACCTTCGTTTTAATATATTTATATTATATATATTAGAAATCCTTCTATTTCTACACTAAAGCTACTTTACTATTGCATTTGATAGAACATATCAATTTCTGTTTTTATAGAGCATTATCTAAAAATATTGTATTTATATACTTTAACCTAATAATAGTAATATTTATCTATTGCTCCGCTATCCAACGCTGGTGTATATATAGCTTTTAAGAAAGTATTTCATCAAAAGAATTAGATTTATTTAAAATGTCACGCAAACAGGACATTGAAAAACTAATAAATGAGTAAATAATGTCCCGTAAACGTGACATTATCGTTTTTGATTAACTCTTAATTTGTCACGCTTGCGGGAAAATAAAAATGGATTTATTTTGTTTTATAGAATATATAAAGAATATAATATTTAAGGGGGCAATGTTATGGCAAGTGGGAGTTTCAAAGGGCTGTATACGTTTTTAGATATAGAAGAGATATATGGAATAGATGCCTCGTGTTTGAGAAAAAAGGTGGCTCGTGGTAAGTTTGTTATTGATGAGGATATTAAGAAAATCGGGACAACTTGGATTATTACAGAGCAAGCTATGATTAAAAATTTTGGGATTTTAAAGTTTGAAGAATATAAAGATAAAAAATTGAAAGAAAAATCTCAAATGAAAAAAACTAATTCTAAAAAGTTTAAGAAAAATAAAAAATCAGATAGCATGAATGAGAAAGAAGAAAAGGTTAATGACAGCTGGTCAAGTGGAGTTGTTAAGGGGCTAGAACTTAAAAGTTTTTCATTTTAAAATTATAGTGAATAGGATGAAAAGCCTGTATAAGCTGATATATGGGCTTTTTTATGTTCTTAAAATCAATAGATGAGAATGTAGAATTAAAATTATTATTTTTAATTTTATATTTTGAAGTTTATATGTTTACAGCATTATAAAGATAAAGTTTCATGAAAATCCTATAATTTATTTATAGATATTTTAAATAAATTTATTAATAGGTTGAAAGGGGATTTTATGAAAAAGTTAGTTATTGATTTAGGGCATGGAGGGTCAGACTGTGGAGCAGTGGGACAAAGTGGTACTCGTGAAGCAGATGTAGTTTTATTTATAGGAAAAGAGCTTGGTGAATTATTAAAAGGTTATGATATTGATGTTAAATTTACAAGGACCGTAGATAAATTTATTTCATTGAGTGAAAGAGCCAAGATTGCAAATGATTTTAACGCTGATTATTTTCTATCTATTCATATCAATTCAGCATCTGATAAGAGTGTTAGAGGTGTTGAAGTTTGGCAATTTGGTAATTCAAATGCTAAGTTAAATAGTTTTTCTAAAGGGATATGTGAAGATGTTTCAAGGATTTTTAATATTAGAAATAGGGGAGTTAAATATAGTAAGGAGCTTTCAGTTTTGAAAAACACAACTATACCAGCTAGTTTAATTGAAGTTGATTTTATATCAAATAAAGAAGCTGAAAAAGATTTAAAAGTTAGTGCAAATATTAAGGCTGTAGCTTTAGTAATTAAAAATAATTTAGTTAAATTATTTGAGTTAGAAGTAAGTACAAATGATACTTTGTATAGGGTTTGTATTGGCGCATATCGAGATAAAAATAATGCTATAAATCAAGTTGAAACAGCTAAAAATAAAGGTTTTATTGATGCTTTTATATTATATGTTTTGATATTGTTGTAGACATTATAACTAATATATGAAAACAAGGTATCGTAATTATAAAGTTATGACACCTAAAAAGTTGTACACGAAAACATATATTTATTTTCATGTAGAACTTTTTATTGTATTAGTTTGATATATTAAATTTTAGTTTAAGATTAAATCTGTTAACAATAATATATGTTTTTTTGAACATTAAAAATAGGAGCATTTGCTCCTAACTCATATATACCATGTATTATCAAGTGGTGATAATATATTTTTTAATGCTGATTATTAATATATTTAACTACTTTATCAAGTAAACAAGGCTGAATTTCTGGATAAGTTAACTCATTTGGCAAGTTGTCAAAAAATCTAATTTCTTCGATTTCAAGATTTGGTAAATCTCCAAGTTCTGTTACTTTTGCAAAATATAAACCTCCAAATGTTGATACTGGGTGTTTTGTTTTATCACCATCTTCTTTTGTTACTGAATAAATACAAATGGGTATAAGTTTAAATTCTTTTGCTCCTGTTTCTTCTTGAAGTTCTCTTGATGCTGTAATATTTATTTCTTCCCCTTTTTCTCTATGACCACCTGGAATTTCCCAAGTTTCTCTATCTTTATGCTTTGCTAAAATCCATTTGTGTTGAAATCTTGATACTATTACAGCAAATAATAAATCCTTATCATTTATTTCATCCCATTTAAAAAAATCAACATTAATCATATCAAATCTTTCCCCTCTTTAATTTTCATACTTAACTTGTAAGTCTAATTATACCATAAGTTGCTATTTGACAAGGGTCCACCAAAATAGATGTTTTTTTGAACACTCAAAAAGCATCAATACTGTTAAGTTATGATACGAAAATTATTAAACATATATAAATAACGAAACAATAATTGTTGCTAAAATGTACATAAATGATAAATACATTATTAAAAGCTAATATAGACTAGCGTTGGATAGCGGAGCAATGGTTTTATCCAATGTGTAGTACCAATAATTAAACTATATTGCCGACACTAACTAACTACACTTATATAGTTATTAGGAGAGATAAACCTTAAAGTAGCAATAAAGATTTATTATTAAAAATGTGGAGGTTCAATAGACTTTATTTGGAGTTATGCACCAACAAAAACAAATATACATCAAAACTAGGTATAGTGATATCAATACATAGAGCATTGTAAAAGCAGAATAATTAAAGTTAAAAATAAATGATATTAGCAATACTATAAATAATAAAATTAATTCAACCTATACGGATATTAAAAAAATGTAGTGGAATTGTAGTGGTTAAAAAATATTAGAGATTAAGTTATGCAGTAGTTTTTTAGTCTGGCCTCACAGTTTGTAGCGCTTTTTTGCTACAATCTGTGAAGTCAGACTAGACCTATTAGTTTGACCCTAGTATATAAATAAAAATAGTTGAGGTAGGAGCGGTTTTTGCTCCTTCGCCAACTATTATCCTGTTTATTTTATTAAAAAGTTTCGTCTAAAAGTATAGTTTAAATTATATAACACAAATATATTTTAGGCTTTTTATATAAACAACTACAGAATAATACAATTGTAGTTTATAATAAAACAGAGGTGATATTATGAATAAATCGGAGTTTAATGAATTAAAATTTATAGAGAAAATAGAGTATTTAAATAATAAATTAAGAGAAGGTCAAACGGTAACTAGCATAAGGGAAGATATTGGAATAGGCGAGAAATCACTACAAAAAGAAATAAAAGCAAATGGATATAGATACAACAATAAAGAGAGACAATATATGCCCACTACAGAAACCACTACAAAGTCCACTACACATGATATAACTACAATTGTAGAGGATTGTAATACAGTTGTAGTTGATTCTAATACAATTGTAATTCCGAAACAGCAAGAAAAAATATTAGGATATTTAGAAAGTAATTTTGAGGTATTACAAGATTTTATAGAAAAATATAAGTCCACTACAAAGTCCACTACAGAAACCACTACAAACCATATAATAATAAATTTAGTAGATGATAAACATCTAAATCCTAAGCCAAAGAGCATAAGAATAAATGAATTTATTTATAATGATTGGAAGGATTTCTGTGAAACAAAACATTATAGTAAGCAAGACTTAATATCAATGGCACTTAAAGAGTATATGGATAAATATAAATAAATATATGCAATAACTTAATGATATAATAAAACTTACATTTACTCCTATTATGGGTGGTAAGATGGATAAAAGTGAAAAGATATTAAAGGCTATAAAGTTAAGTAAGGATATAACAAGTCCATATAAAAGAGATATGGAATCTATTTTATATGCTTTTGCTAATAAATTTTTAAGTGGTAAAGATTTAGAAAAAGTAAAGGAGGAGCTTAGAGTGACTGAATTAGGAAAGAGTTTAATAGACGAAGGTAAAGATGAAGGTAAGAAAGAAAAAGCTATAGAGATAGCAAAGAAGGCTATATTAAAAGGCATGGATAATGATACTATAAAAGACCTTACAGATTTAACAATAGAAGAGATTGAAACAATAAGACGTGTTATGTAGTTAAAAGGAGGGCAATTGCCCTCCTTTTATTATTATAATTAAATGTGAATAGCTTAAAATAAGTGTTATGTTATAATTGAACTAATAATTAGTACTTATAGACAAAAGGGAGGGGATCCAGTGGCAAATATTTTAATTGTTGAAGATGATATTGCCTTAAGTGAAGGAATTTCAATTGCACTAAATAATGATGGATATACTTTTATTCAAAGTTTTGACATAAATTCAGCAAGAAATGAAATTAAAGAGAAGAAATTAGACTTGATATTATTAGATATTAATTTACCCGATGGTAATGGACTAACCTTACTAAAGGAAATAAGAGATAAAATATCAACACCGATAATTATTTTAACTGCAAATGATCTAGAAACAGATATAGTTACAGGTCTAGAATTAGGTGCAGATGATTACATAACGAAGCCATTTAGCCTTATGGTTTTACGAGCGAGAGTAAACACACAATTAAGGCGTACTTTAAACATTCCTAAACAAATCATAATTGATGATTTTATATTTAATTTTGAAACAATGGAATTTTCAAAGTACAAGAAAAGTATTGAGTTAAGCAAAACTGAGCAAAAGCTTTTAAAAATATTGATAGATAATAAGGGGACGACTTTATCTAGACAAATATTAACTGATAAAATATGGAATGATTCAGCTGAGTATGTTGATCCAAATGCACTTTCAGTTACTATAAAGAGACTTAGAGATAAATTAGAAGATAATCCATCTAAGCCACAATATATAAAAACTACTTATGGTATTGGATATATGTGGGTGGTGAGATAAAATGGACAAATTTAATGTATTCTTGATAGTTTTAGCATTAATAAGTAGTGGAATATCAATATGTATAGTTGTTATAAATAATTATAATATAAGGAAGACAATGAATAAGCTAGATAATATGATCGAATTAGCCATTAATGGAAAATTTACAGAAACTACGTATGATGAATCTGTTTTATCAGCTATTGAGTCGAAAATGAACAACTATTTATCTTCATCATCCATATCATCTAAGAATATTGAACTTGAAAAAGATAAAGTAAAATCTCTTATATCAGACATATCTCATCAAACTAAAACGCCTATATCTAATATTTTACTTTATTCAGAGATACTATCAGAAAATAATGAACTTAAAGAAAGTAGTAAGAAAAGTGTTCTACAAATTTGTAATCAAGCAGAAAAATTAAATTTCTTAATAAGTTCTTTAATTAATGCATCCAGGTTGGAAACTAATATTATAAATATTACAAAAACTAAAAATAATGTTAATGATCTTATAGATAAAGTACTTAATCAACTTAAAGCTAGGGCAGAAATCAAAAATATAAATATAAGAATTGATGAAAATATTGAAAGTAAGAAGGCTTCATTTGATATGAAATGGACAATTGAAGCTTTACATAATATTATTGAAAATGCAATTAAGTATACGCATCAAAATGGAGATATACAAATAACTACAGTTCCATATGAATTTTTTTATAGGATTGATATTTCCGATAATGGTATAGGAATAGAAGAATATGAAATAAATGATATATTCAAACGATTTTACCGTTCTAAGGAAGTATCACAATATGAAGGTGTTGGTATAGGACTATTTCTTACAAGGGAAATTATATATGCACAAGGTGGATATATTAAAGTAAGTTCTGCAGTAGGTAAAGGAACAGTATTTTCTGTATTTCTTCCAATTGAAAATTAAATCTTTCAACACTGTTATATTTGAGAAATATGTTGGAAAGATTTATAGGTTACAGTCTATAGTGAGGATAAGAACTCACAGTATAGGCTGTTTTTTTATATAAAATATATGTTTATGGAGGTTTTTGATAAATGAATGTACTTGAAACTATAGATTTAAAAAAATATTATGGTAAGAATGAAACTACGGTAAAAGCATTAGATGGTGTAAATATAAATGTTAAAAGAGGTGAATTTATTGCAATTGTAGGAACATCAGGAAGTGGAAAATCAACTCTTTTGCATATGCTAGGTGGTTTAGATAGACCAACAAGTGGAAAAGTTCTAGTTGATAACAAAGATATATTTAATCTTAAAGAAGATGAACTAACAATATTTAGAAGACGAAAAATAGGTTTTATTTTTCAATCTTTTAATTTAGTACCCGTTTTAAATGTCTATGAAAATATTGTATTGCCAATAGAACTTGATGGAAACACACCAGATAGTCAGTATGTAGATAAAATAATTAAAACACTGGGTCTTGAAAATAAAATGTATAATTTACCAAATAATCTATCGGGAGGACAGCAACAGCGTGTTGCTATAGCAAGAGCACTTGCTACAAAGCCAGCAATTATATTAGCTGATGAGCCAACTGGAAACTTAGACAGTAAAACAACAATTGATGTTATGGGACTTTTGAAAGTTACAAGCTCAAAGTTCAATCAAACTATTGTTATGATTACTCATAGTGAAGAGGTTGCTCAAATGGCAGATCGAACTATACGCATAGAAGATGGAAAGATTGTAGGTGATGACAAATAATGGTTAAGGTGAAAAATAAGAAAGCTATTTCAAATCTAGCTAAAAAATCATTTAAAGCAAATAAGCTTAGAAATATATTTGCTATTGTAGGTATTATACTTACTACGATGATGTTCACATCTGTCTTTACGATTGCACTTAGTATGTCTAAATCTATGGAAGAAAGTACAATGAAACAAGTTGGACTTACATCACATGTAAGCTTTAAAAATATAACGAACAAGGAATATGAGACCATTTCATCACATCCTTTGATAAAAGAATCTCAATATAGTGTCGTTGTTGGAGTTGCTGAAAATCCAGAATTAAATAAAAGACAAACCGAAATTTACTACAAAGATGATAATGCAGCAAAAAGTTCTTTTTGTTTTCCTAGTGTTGGAAAAATGGCAAAAGAAAAAAATGAATTTGTTACGGATACTTTAACTTTAGATGCTTTAAATATACCTCATGAGATAGGTCAAAAAGTTACTTTTAAATGGCGTGAAGATATGAATAGTGACAAATATATAGAACAAGAATTTACACTTAGCGGATATTATGAAGGTGATAAAGCATTACCAGCAAGTAATATATTGTTGTCTAAATCATATATAGATGAACATTTCAAAGGAATAAATCAAGAACAACAAAGACAAAATGGTAATATAGCTGGGATTGTAGTAATGGACGTAATGTTAAAAAGTGATAAAAATCTTGAGGAGTCTGCAAAAACTATTTTATCAGATTCAGAATTACCAAACACTCAATACGGTGTGAACTGGGCATATACAGGTTCTTTGCTTGAGAAGGATTTAATGAGTATAGTTCCAGTACTAGCGGGATTAATTTTAATATTCCTTAGTGGATATTTAATTATATATAATATTTTCCAAATATCTGTTGTGAAAGATATTAAGTTTTATGGATTATTAAAAACCATAGGAACAACAAAAAAGCAAATAAAGAAAATTTTAATTAAGCAAGTATTAATACTATCATTTATAGGTATTCCTATTGGATTAATATTAGGATATGGAATAGGATTTTTAATTTTACCATTTGTACTTTCTTCTTTAGGTGGTAGCTATGTATTATCAAGTAGCCCGATTATTTTTATTGGATCAGCTATATTTTCAATTATTACAGTCATGATTTCTTGTAATAAGCCTGCGTCACTTGCAGGAAAAGTTTCACCTATAGAAGCTTTAAGGTATGTTGATAGTAATGATAAGAATACAAAATCTATAAAAAAATCAAGAAACGGTGCTAAATTATTTAAAATGGCATTTTCAAATTTAGGACGTAATAAAAAAAGAACTGCTATCGTTGTATGTTCTATATCTTTAGGATTAATATTACTTAATTGTATTTATGCAGTTAATAAAAGTTTTGATGTGAATAAATATTTAAGTATGTATGCAGTGAGCGATTTTTCTGTATCTGATATAAGCTTGAATAGTAAGATACAGAGTTATAATAATCAAAATACTACAATCAATAATGACTTATTAGAAGAAATTAAAAATCTAAAAGGATTAGAAAATATGGGGAATTTTTATTATCATGACGCATATTTCAATCTTTCGAAAGAGTCAAAGAAAAAACTTATAAATTTTTATGAAGTCAGTAACCCAGATGCTTATGATTTTAGTTCAAATAATCCAGCATGGATCAATGCTTACGATGAAATGAAAAAAAGTAGTAGCATAGGAGCTGCAGTATTTGGATTAGATGAATGGCTACTTTCAAAATGTGATATACACAAAGGTAATTTTGATTTAGAAAAATTTAAAACAGGTAAATATGTATTAGTTAATAATTATAAAGATAATGGAAGTAATTCTCAAATTTTTAATATTGGTGATAAAGTAAGAATTGACAATAATGAATATGAAGTTATGGGATATATAGAAGTTCCTACTGAAATGAGTTCTAATATTGTTACTCCTACTACAGTATTCTCAGAGAGTTTTGTATTACCATCTTCAAAATTTGTAGAAGTTTATCCTGATATACCTATACTTAAAACTCTTTTTGATATGGATGATAAATATATTGATGAAACAGAACAAATGCTTAGAGATTATCAAAAAAATAATTCTGACTTGTATTTTTCATCAAAAAATACTTATATTGAGGAGTTCAAAGAATCAACACTTGCAACTACTATTATGGGTCAGACATTAAGTGTAGTAATTTGTTTTACAGGTATATTAAACTTTGTAAATTCTATGATTACAGCAGTAATTTCTAGAAAAAGAGAATTTGCAATGTTACAGAGTATTGGAATGACTAAAAAACAATTAAAAACTATGGTTGTAGTAGAAGGTTTATATTATTCAGCTTTAATTTTACTTACTACATTTATATTTGGAGCTTTAGCTACAGAAATAGGTGTAAAAGCATATTTAGCTGGTAGCTGGACATCAACTTATAAATTCACTATTTTACCAATCATAGCATGTACACCAGTTATAGTATTATTCTCAGCATTGATACCATATCTATGCTTTGTAAATATAGATAAACAAAGTATTATAGAGCGACTTAGAGAGGTTGAATAATTATATTAGAGGTGATATTTAATGAAAGATAAATATAAAAAAATAGCCATATTTATTTTGATTTTAGTTGCTTGTTTTGGAGGATTAAATATATATTTAAACTCTAGGAAAGAGTCAATCAAGATAGATAAAAGTTTTAATAGGGCTATTGCTATTAAAGATAATAAACTAGTAGAAAAGGTAACTATAGATATTGATGGAAAACTTTCAGATACTCATTTTGTATATAGATATCTAAGATATAGTAAAGAACTCAAAGGTACGGTTGTATTAAATAATGAAAAGTATAATATATCAGCATCTAGTTCGCTTAAAAATAAAACTTTTGAAGGTGTATTAACTAAGGATAATAACACATTAGTTTCTGATTTCTCAGTAGTTATATCTGAAGATTTTAAACAAATATGTATATATAAAGGCGATTATATAATAGCATCACCTGCAGATACTTTGAATGAAGTAAATACTATATATAAAGATATAGTAGATATTCCAAGGGATTAAGTATATGGATTATAGAAAAAATATTTTACTTATTGAATTTGATAGAATGTTGAGTGAGTCAATTACACTTATATTAGAACGAGTGGGATTTTCAGTTATACATGTATTTAAAATAGAAGAAAGTTATCCTACAATTGTTGAAAATAGTATAGATTTAATAATCTTGGATATAAGATTTAATAATTGTGAAGAATTATTTTTCTGTAAAAATATTACTGAGATATTTAAGATACCAGTTGTTGTGTTGTCAACTTATACAGATATTTCAGATAAAGTTTTATACATTGACATGGGTGTAAGCGATTATATACTAAAGCCATTTAAGCGAAGTAGGTTAATAGAATCAATAGTTGAAATATAAGATATTTATATCTTAGGATTTTTAATATGACTTAATAACTAATTTGTAGTATTCAACAAACTTTGATAAATAAATTAGAATAGATTATATAAAAATTTAAAAAATAATATAGTAGTTTTAAGTTTATATATTGGTATTACTTAGATAGATGCTTATTTTTAATATTATAGGGTCAAGTTTGAGCCGACTGACTTGACGATACTATGTTAAAATAAGTTGAAAATATAAAAACGAGGGAGTACTAAAAATGAATAAAATCACAAAAGGATTATTAATAGGTGGGGTTATAATTAGTGTTGTATCTACTGCTGGTGTAATATACATAATTGCCAGTAATAGGATATTGGCAGATAAGAAGGAACAGTCGAGACTTGAAAATATGGTTACCAACTTAAAAGGTCAGTTAAAAGACAATGAAGAAACTGAGAAGGTAAGTCCAGCAGAAGTTAAAAAAGTAGAACCAATCAATAAAGTACCACAAAAGAATGAAGAACATATTGATAGTGGAATATGCCCAATCGTAAAAGGTTGTAGTATAACTGAAGCACATGATCATATTCTTGAAGAAGAGGGGATTAGCGATTCAGAAATACGTGACAGCTGGAAGGAAGCAATGGCATTTGAGGCGAGATTATACTCACTAGATGATAAAATCTATGATAGTATCGAAAGCGAATATAGTAGTGTAGATGCATTACTTAATGACATGTGGGGAGCATTGAAAGGAAGATTGTCACCTGGTGCAATGAATGAAGTATTAGTATCACAGAGAGAATGGATCAAATTAAAAGATACTGCTGATATTCATACCAAAGTTAGTATGACAAAAGACAGATGCGAATACTTGCTAAGTACATATTTAAAAGCTTAAAACTGTTTATATAAAAGAGTAGAATCGTTGGAAATACTGGATTGATTTTGATTAACTTAGGATTTAACTGTGAAAGATTTTAGAAATAAAATAGAAGAGTATATGGAAATATTAAGTTTTATAGTTGATAGATCTTTAGATTAATTTTGTTATACGGTGTATTTTAAGGACATTTGGAGGAAGAGATGAAAAAAAGAGCAGTAGGATATTGTAGGATCTCGACTTTAATGCAAGTAGATAATACTTCATTAAAGGACCAAGAAGATAAAATAAAAATGTATTGCAAGCTTCATGATATAGCGATAGATAAAATGTTTATAGATAAAGCAGTTTCAGGTAAATCAACAGATAGACCAGAATATGATAAAATGATAAATTATGTTAAAGAAAATGATATAGAGATGATTGTAGTTTATAAGAACGACCGAATACACAGAAGTTTATACAATTTATTAGCTATGATCTATGAATTACAAGAGTATGAAGTAGCTTTGGTAAGTGTTACCGAGTTATTTGACACCTCAAATCCACAGGGGATGTTATTTTTACAGATGCTTGGAAGTTTTGCAGAATTTGAAAGAGCTATTATAAATGAGCGAACTCGCAATGGTAGAATAGCAAGGCTTAATGAAAATAAATGGGTTGGTGGTAAGCCATCACTAGGATATAAAGTAAATAAAAATGGTGAATTTGAAGTTGATGAAAAAGAAGCACAAATAGTAAAGGATATATTTAAATTAAGGTCTAAAGGTATTTCATTAGCTAAAATAGGGACTAAGTATGGATTTTCAAAGCAGAAGGTAGATTATATATTAAAGAACAAAAACTATATTGGAGTATTTGAGTATCATGGCAAAAAAGAAAAGAATGAGATTACTTTAGAGGTAGAGGCGATAGTATCAAAATATCTATGGAATAAAGTAAATAGAAATAATTAAAAGCTGAAAATAGATTGTTAAAAAAATAAAAATAACATAAATAGACAAAATAAACCGTGCTTAATATCTTTGACAAATGGGCTCCATTATTGTTGTTAATATAAAATATACGGAGGTAAGATAGAGTTGATAAAACATTATTTTTTATTACATTTAGAATTAAATTTATCAAATCATATGATATTTAAAATAATAAAAAATTCACAAGAGATGCGTTGTGAAATTGGTTTTTTAGTTTTAGAAGATTATAGACGTCCAGGAACATTAGATGATTTTGAATACTTAAAACCAGTGTATGAAGATGGAACATTTGAATGGGAAGATGATAGTAATTTAATTGTTGTAAGTATATACACGTATGAGGCGCTTAATGATGAAGAAAAAGAATACGTAATAGAATTAGCTTCTACATTAATAGAGTTTAAACCAGACATAAACCATAGAATAGATTTCTTTGTTTCAGATGAACTTCTAGATATTAGGGATAAAGATTGGGACAATCAAGGATGTTATAAATTATCATTACAATATCTTTTAAATACTCTTGAAAAGAAGATAAACATAGAAAATTTATCGGATGATGATTTCAATCATTTATCTCAAGACTAAATTAAAAAAGATAGATACTTATTTTTAAGTATCTATCTTTTTTATAACTCAATTTGTAGGTTAGGGTGTATTTTTGCATTTTAGGCCAACTTTGGTGCCAATCTGCATGAAAAACACAGGTACTATAAATTAAATAAATATCACCAAAGACAGTAATTGTAAGAGATTCAAAATTAAGTGGCCGATTTTGCACGTATCTCGGTGTCCTTAAAAAATCACCAAACCATTGAAATCAGCGGGCAAAATTGCCTTAACGTACGATTTCCGCATTTTCCTGACGCTACTATAGCAATGTAATAAAGTTAAATGATTAAACCATTGAGTTTACATAGATTGAAATAACTTTGGTGACTTTTTAGGAAATGTGCTAGGTATAAAGGAATGTTGTTTTTGCAGATGTTAGGAAGTTTTGCAGAATTTGAGAGAGCTATTATTAACGAAAGAACTCGTAATGGTAGAATAGCAAGACTTAATGAAAATAAGTTTGTAGGTGGTAAGCCAGCATTAGGATATAAAGTAAATAAATATGGTAAATTTGAAATAGATTCAATAGTATCGAAATATATGTGGAATAAGGCGAATAAATATAATTTGTAGACTAATAAGTATACATTAAATTCTGTTTAGTCAAATATATTGAATTTAATACATAACAACATTATCATAAGTATATAATTAAAAAGGAGCTAGATATGATTATGGAAATATTGAAAAAGGTAATTACATTAGTTTTATCTATTATACTATTTGGAGGACCACAACTGCACAAAGTAGATGCAATTGAACTTAAAAATGAAATGAAATTTAATATTCCTTTAGAAACTAATTTATAGTAAAAAGTTATTCAAAATATTTGTATTTTGGATAACTTTTTTATGTTAATGGATTATAAATTATCATAATTATCCTAATAAAGTAATTGTGATAATTTATAATAATATTCTGATATTACAATGGATTGAAATTTTCTATTAGATTACTAAAGTGTAATATTTGAAGTCCAAAAAGCAATATTTAAAGTCTAAATTGCATATATAATGGAAAGATATGGTAAAAATATGTAGAATAAAGTAATATAAAAGATAGACTAAACGTATACTAATGAAAGGATGTTTAAATATTGATTAATATCGGCATATGCGATGATGAATTACATTATATATTAAAAATCAAAGATATACTGAAAGAAATATTAAGCTTATATCATATAAATTATAATATATATGAATTTTCATCAGGGGAAGAGTTATTAAATAACTATCCTAAAGATTTAGATATATTAATTATGGATATACAGATGAAAAGAATAAATGGAATGGACACTGCAAGGAAGATAAGAGCATTTGATGAAAATTTAGAAATAATATTTATGACTTCATTTGCTGAATTTATGGAAGAAGGATATGAAGTTAAAGCATATAGATATATACTAAAACCAATAAATGAAAGAAAAATTTCAAAAAATATAATACCTTGTGTAAATGAAATAATGAAAAAAAGAAATAATTACTTAACCATAAATATTAAAAATTATGTAGATAGAATTAAAATAGACTCTATTGCTTATATAGAAACAGATAGACCTAATATATTAATTTACACATCTGATAACATATATACTACAAAAATGAGTATTTCTAAAATGGAAAAAATCTTAAGTGAATATGGATTTTTTAGGTGTCATAACAGTTATATAATAAACTTAAAATTAGTGGAATCGATGAATGGTAACTTTATAAAAGTACATGGAAAAGATATACCAATAAGCAAGTATAGAATCAAAGAGTTAAAACTAGCAATAACAAATATATTAGGTGATATAGTATGCTAGGAAAATTGAATATAGAATTTTGGGATATTATTAATATAATTACAGGATCTACAGATTGGGTTATTTTCTTTTTAGTTATAAGTTTGGTTGGAAAGAAAAAAGTGTATAGTAGGAAATATATATTTCGTATGATATTTATATTGATATTTATGGCATTAATTAATTCAATAAAAATATTTCCGAATGTTAAGATTATTATATGTATGATAATATCTACTTTGTTTTATATTGTATCATACCAAGATAAAATATATAAATGTATATTGGTTAGTTTATTATTTTGGTTAGGTTTAATGATTGCTGAAGGCTTAGCTGTAGGCGTAGTTGTATTTATAAACCAATTAAATAATATTGATATAATATTAAATGGTA
The DNA here is from genome assembly GCA_000686145.1 of Peptostreptococcaceae bacterium VA2. GTDB lineage: Bacteria > Bacillota > Clostridia > Peptostreptococcales > Peptostreptococcaceae > Romboutsia_D. The sequence continues at coordinate 67,115 of JMMB01000005.1, forward strand.
ATTTATTTAGATTAGAGTCTATTATAATATCTAAAATATTTTTATTTATAGTACTTATATTATTTAAGTACTTTAAGTTATCTTTAGAATTTAAACCTAAAGATATGATACTTATAGGTTTACCTATACTATCAAATATAGTAAGTTTACTATTAATATTTGGAGATAATTTAAAGAATAATTCTATAAGTGGCGATAATGTGTTTGCAATTGCACTTGCAATTTCATTGATTTTGTCATCTAGTATAATAATTTTAATAGTAATAGGGAAAATTGTACAAGATGATAAACTTAAGTTAGAATATGAACTTATAAATGAAAGAATAAAAACAAATCATAAGAGCTATGAAAATATAAATGAAATCCATAATAAATTAAGATATGTTTACCATGATTTAAAAAATCATATGATTTGTATAAAAAGCTATGAAACTAAAGAGGAAATTATATCATATATAAATAATTTAGAAAGTCATATAAATGATTTTGAGAAATTTAAAAATACAGGAAATAAAACGTTAGATATAATTTTAGGGGAAAAAACATATCTTTGCAAAAAATATAATATTGAATTTGAAGATAATATAAACATATCTAAATTAAGCTTTATTCAAGATATTGATATATGTGCAATGTTTGCAAATGCACTAGATAATGCTATTGAAGCATGTCTTAACATAGATAATGAAATAGAAAAAAGAATAGAAGTTAAAGCCACATACATAAATGGATTTGCAATAATAAAATTCATAAATACTAAAGTGAATGATATTAAATTTATTGATGAACGCATTAAAACTAGCAAGGATGATAACAAGATACATGGAATAGGTCTTGCTAGTATTAAATATATAGCTAGTAAGTATGATGGTGAGATAATAGTTAATTACTCAGATAATGAGTTTATATTAAAAATAATGATACCAATAAGAAAGTAGGGGAATAGAAGTGGAAAAAATAGCATTAAAATTACTTAAAAATATGTCAGAGCTAAGTTTTAGAACAGCTGTATTATCAGCAAATAGTGCAAGTTCATGGATAGCACATCAAGCAAAAGAGCCGCAAGCTCTACAAAAACTAAAGAAATAATATAAATATTAAATTACCTCTCCCACGTCATGGGAGAGGTTTTATGCGTAAGAGGGAGGAAATAAAAATATGTTTAAAAGTTTATCATATAAATTTGCCAATATATTAATTAGAAATGAAGTTATAGAAAATGAGGATTTTGAAATATATAGATATGGGTTTGAAACGTTGACTTATTTTATAGTTAATATCTCGGTAGCATTATTTATAGGTATTATTTTTGATAAGTTTATACATACTATTGTATTTTTGAGTTGTTACTGTACTTTAAGACAATTTACAGGCGGATATCATGCGAGAAATTATACAGAGTGTACAATAACTTTTGCAGCAATGTATGGGCTAATTATTTTAGTTGCTAACAATATAGATATTTATAGGTTTAAATATCTATTAATACTATTACTTTTAGTAAGTACAACTGTAATATATAAGGTTGCACCTTTAGAGCATAGAAATAAGCCACTTAGTATTGATGAAAAAATGAACTATAAAAATGTTATAAAAAAGATAACATTTTTAATAAATTTTATAGTTATTACAAGTTTAACCTTTAATGTAATTAGTGAGTATATTATATATTCTGCATTAGCTGTATTTTTGATATTAATACTACTATTGGTACAAATTATGATTAATTATTACAAAAAATAATCCATTTAGCCATACTTAATGACTAGTTAGATATAAGATATTGAATAGAGACATACATGGTGATACTCTAATAAAGAAATAAATATTATTAGAGGAGGTACAACATGGAATTAGTATTAATCAATGGAGAGAAACAAGATGCTCAAAGAGGTCTTATATTTTGTGGAAGATCTGATGCTTGTGTTGACTGGGATGGTCTTTGCAATCCAAGATTTCATTAGAAAAATCTAAGAGATTTAAATGTTATACATAACAAAGGTAATAGTCATACTGTTTATTCAAAATAGTGTGACTATTATTTTACAATAAAATAATTTATAGGGAGTGAATAACATTATAGATATTTTATATTGTGAATTTAAAAAGATGTTTTTTTCTAAAATAGTAAGATTAGCACTAATATTGCACTGTATAATGATTTTTTTGATGGCATTTGTATGTATAAATAATGCAGATTCACCTTACTATATATGTTTAAGAGGTTTACTAAATACATTGAATTTTATGGAAGGAACTTTGATAATAGCTTTATTTGGTTATGTATTAGGAATAGAATATGAAATGAAAACGATTAAAATTCTAAAAGCAAAAAATATTAAACCTTATAAGGTTATAGGTGCAAAAACAATAGTGGGTATAATGTATATTTTTATATACATAATATTAGCCTTTGTAATAACTTTAATAGTCGGGAAAATGGCTATAAGTACTTATAATGATATTGATATTAATTTTAACAATAATCACTTTGTAATACAAAATTCTGAAGCATTAAAGTTCATGATTAATTTTTATATAGCGCAAGGAATAGCATTTATTTATATATTAAGTGTTTCAATACTATTTAATATATTAACAAAAAACACAGTTATTTCAGTTATATCAACATTTGTATTTATTCAAGTAAGTTCAATGGTAGGAATGTTATTGAAAAGAATTCCTCTACCTAATGTATATAAGTTCATACCTATTAACTCAGACTATATATGGAGGGATTATGCAATAGGAGAGGTTAATCAAAGATTAATCTGTTTATTAATTTTTAGTTTATTAATATATATTTTAAATATTAAAGTATATAAAGAGCAGAATATAAAATAATTAATTTAATAGAAACTTGAAGAGTAAAGCAAGTGAACTAAGAAATTTTATAATAAAAGGGGATTTATATGAGTGATACAGATTTAAACATTACAAATCAATTTTTTTGTATTGAAGAACAAAATAGACAATTCATCTTTGATGGTGGAAGTGGATATGTATTTGAGACAAATAAACTGATAGCAGAGATATTAAAAGGAAGTAAAATTTATAATTTAAATGATGATAAGGATATAAAAAATTTAAAACAAGAGCTTACTCATAAGTATAAGTTAGAGGAAATAGAAAAAGCATTTGAAGACTTAAGAACCAATAATCAAAGAGGATTATTAAGATATAGTGGAGAAATTTATCAAGTTTACGAAAAAAAATATGAGTACCTTAAAGCTAATCCATACTTGAATTCATTGTGTTTAAATATATCCCAAAAGTGTAACCTAGGGTGTAAGTATTGCTTTGGTGATGGTGGAAACTATGGGCATGAAAGTATAATCATGTCTAAAGAAATAGCACAAAAATGTATAGATTATTGGTTTAATAATTTAGATAAAGAGAAACAAAATTTTAATGTGACATTTTTTGGAGGCGAGCCTCTTATAAATAAAGATGTATTTATATATTCCGTTAATTATATCAATGAATTATTTAAAGATAAAAAATGTAATATAAACTATATTATTACAACTAATGGAACTATTATTGATAATGAGATTATAAGTGTATTAAAAGATAATAAATTTGACTTAAGTATTAGCATAGATGGTATTAGACAAATACATGATAGCAACAGACCTTACGCATTAGGTAATGGTAGTTTTGATACTATAGTTAATAATATTAAACAAATTAAACGCGAATATGATCAAATCTCTGCACAAATCACATTAACAAAAAGGGATATTCCATTTTTAAAAGAAGCAACAAAAGAACTTTGGAATATAGGTGTAAATGAAGTATATTCTAATTTAGTATTTAATAAATCTGACGATGCACAATACTCTTATGAAGACTACAAGACTTATGAAAAACAAGTAAGTGATCTAAGAAAAATCACTTATGAAAATTTAGTTGAAGGTAAAAAACAAGTTTTTGGTAGTTTAGTGGACTTAATGAAACAGATTCATACAAGAAAATGTTCTGCAAATTGTTTTTTATGGAATCAAACAGTTGGAATTTTTTCTGCTAGAGGAAATGCATATAGATGCTATAGATATGTTGGTAATGAGGAGTATAAGTTAGGAAATATAAATGAAGATAATTTTAGCTTATTCAATAATAGATTGAAGAAACCGGTAGTTAGGAAATGTAGTGAATGTTGGGCTCAGCTTTTTTGTGGAGATGGATGTCCGTATGAAAATTATTTATATGAAGATGATATCAATAAACCTAACCAACAGTGGTGTGCAAAAACTAAAATTCTGTTAGAAGAAAGTTTTAGACTCTATGTTCAAATTCTTATTAATAAACCAGGTTTATTTAAAGACATGTTTGATAGTCAAACAAAATAATAGTAATAAAGTGAGTGGGGATGAGAATGGATGAAGTTGTTTTAGAAGTCAAAAACTTAGAATTGACTTTAAAAAAGCGTAAAATTATTAATGATATTAGTTTTAAAGTATTTAAAGGAAGTGTCTTTGGTTTTCTAGGGCCTAATGGTTCTGGAAAAACAACAACGATTAAGTTAATACTAGGTCTGCTAAAGCCTAATAAAGGAGAAGTATTTATAAATAATACTTCTTTACGAAAAGATTACTATGGTGCACTAAGCCAAATTGGAGCACTAATTGAAGGACCAGCCTTTTATGAATATTTATCAGCAGAAGAAAATCTAAATATTTTTGGAAAATATTCAGGCGGTGTTTCAAAGGAAAAAATTAAGGAACTTATAGAAATCGTAGGATTGAGTGGTAGAGAGAAAGAGAAGGTATCTGATTATTCATTAGGAATGAAACAAAGATTAGGGATAGCACAAGCACTAATTAATGATCCCCAAATTATAATTTTAGATGAACCAATTAATGGATTAGATCCAAAGGGAATACAAGATATTAGAAATATTATTAATTACTTAACCAAGGAAAAACAGATAACAGTATTTATCTCTAGTCACATATTAAGTGAGATAGAGTTAATATGCGATAAGGTTTTTATTATATATAATGGAAGTGAAATAGCGCAAGGGGCTATAAATAATTTAATAAAGGAAGAGATAAAATATGAAATTCACTCTCAAAATGTAGATAGCTTATATTCCGAATTGAAAAATATGGATGAAATCACAATTGATAAATATGATTTAAATAGTGTGACTATTAAAACTAATAAAAATTTAAAAATTGAAGATTTAATAAAATATTTAGTTAATAAAAATATAGGTATTACAGCCTTTATTCCAATAAAACCTTCTTTAGAAGACAGCTTTTTTAAATTAATAGATGATTATGATAAGGAGAATAATAAATGAAAGATTATTTGAAAAATGAAATATTTAAACTAACTAAAAGCAAATATATTTATTTTATAATAGTTTCAACCTTCTTGTTTCAAATGATCTTTTGTGGTTATTACTTAATGTATCTACCTAAACAGGAAGGGGTATTTAATTTTACTTATTCAGTTGTTATGCAAATGTCATTAGCTATTTTTATTTATGAAATAAATGGAATAGTATTAGGTGCTTTTTTATTTAGTAAAGAATACCAGGACAGAACTTTTATGTATGTAATCATAAGACCTATAAGTAATATTAAACTTTTTTTAAGTAAAGTAATTATTATGTTAGTATTAAGTATTTTAATTTTTATATTTTCGTTCTTAAGTTCAGCTTTAATAGGGTATATATTTTTCCCATACACTCCATTTAGTATTGCTGGAATAGATTTTTTCATGCAGGATTTAAATATTGTTGAAAGTTTCATAAGAATGATCTTATTTAGTACGTCAGTTATTATTGGAATTTTACTAAGTAGTGCAATTAGTATTATTTATTCTTGTTTATTAAAAAATTTCTTAGGTACTATAATTTCATCAATAGTAACATTCTTCATAGTAGCCTGTCCAATTCAGTTAAAAAGTGGAAATTATTTTTCAATATCTTCATATCAGTTTCCTAATTACTTAATGGAAAAAGATTTTAATACATATTTAGAGTTACAAACGAAACTTAATTTATTAAATATTTTTGTTGTTATTATTATATATATAATAGGATATAAGCTTATGGAGAAAAGCAGAAAAAAAGTATTATAGATGTATATAGATTAGGGATAAAAACTAATATATGAAAATTAAGTTAAAATAGAACATATAATTTGATGGCATGTAGATAAATTTTAACATATGGGGAGTTTAAATAAAATTTATGATTTATATTTTTTAATACTCATAGAGTTCTACATAATATACAATGAAGGGGGAAAAGTGATGTTATACCATGCACTTGGTTTGATATATACATATAAATGTGTAGCAAAATGCGATATATGTGGTTTTAGTTGTTCACCTGAGAGACAGGAAAAAATGAATTTTGAGGATGCAAAAAGATTAATTAAAGAAGCAAAAAAATCAGGAATAAGGTTGATAACAATAACTGGTGGTGAGCCATTTCTGTATTACAATGAAATAATAGAGTTAGTAAAATTAGCTCACCACTATAACATGCAGACAACCATTACTTCTAATTGCTATTGGGCAGATTCGTATGAGAAGGCAGAAGCATACTGTACAGAGCTAAGAAATAATGGTGCAAGAAGTATAAAAATTAGTGTGGATGATTTTCATAATAAATATGTATCATATGAAAATATTAAAAATGTAATAAAAGCTTCTAAAGTTGTAGGATTACGTTTGATAGTAGGATGTACAATTACGAAAAATAGCATGCAATTAAAAGGAGTACTTAATTCATTCGAAGAAGAGATAACAAATATTGGACTATATCAATATAAGTGTTATCCACTAGGAAGGGCTAAAGAAAAGATTAGCGTAGATAATTTCTACTATCCCAAAAGTATATTAGACGACTGCAGCGAGAGTGGATGTATATTAGTTACGCCTAATGGAAGTGTTTATCCATGTGCATCTATGTGTGGAACTATACCTAGTCGTTTAGTAGGTTCAATACATAATAGTTCTTTAGATGAATTAATTTGTAAAGCATCTAATAATCCTCACAACAAAATTTATATGTAAACATGGGGTTGAAGCGTATTTAAAAGAGCTAAATTTAAAAAACAATGATGAATATGTTGATACATGTCATGCATGCTATGAAATTTTTAATAATGTTCATATAAAAAGACCTAGATAATATATTAGAAAGGATACACAACAATGATAAAATTTTATAATTATAAATATATAAATAATGAAGAACATATTTTAACAGTGAGACTGGTCAAATATTCGAGGTTAGTGAAAATATTAAACATGTGATAAGTCAAGAGAATAAAACGGTAGAGCAAGCTATAGAATTTCTTAAAAATCATATGAATGAGGCTAAATTAAAAAATTACTTAAATCAATTAGATAGTGTTGGTTTATTAAAAACTAATAAAACAGAAAAAATTACTAAATATAATGAATTAACAATGCAGCAAGAACCGATAGTTACTAATATGACTCTATTGGTTTGTCAAGATTGTAATTTAAGATGCAAATATTGCTATGGTGATGGAGGTCAAATATAATCAAAAAGGTAAAATGAGCTTTTGAAGTAGCCCAAAAATCAATTGATTATCTATTTAAACACTCTGGAAATAAAAAAAACTTTCAATAATTATTTTTGGTGGTGAAGCCTTATCTATTAAACAAAAGATAGATTAATACAAAAAAGTAAATGAATTTTTTTCACCAATATAGATATCAATTATTTTTTGGGCTACTTCAAAGCTCATTTTACCTTTTTGATTATATTGACCTCCATCACCATAGCAATATTTGCATCTTAAATTACAATCTTGACAAACCAATAGAGTCATATTAGTAACTATCGGTTCTTGCTGCATTGTTAATTCATTATATTTAGTAATTTTTTCTGTTTTATTAGTTTTTAATAAACCAACACTATCTAATTGATTTAAGTAATTTTTTAATTTAGCCTCATTCATATGATTTTTAAGAAATTCTATAGCTTGCTCTACCGTTTTATTCTCTTGACTTATCACATGTTTAATATTTTCACTAACCTCGAATATTTGACCAGTCTCACTGTTATAAATATGTTCTTCATTATTTATATATTTATAATTATAAAATTTTATCATTGTTGTGTATCCTTTCTAATATATTATCTAGGTCTTTTATATGAACATTATTAAAAATTTCATAGCATGCATGACATGTATCAACATATTCATCATTGTTTTTTAAATTTAGCTCTTTTAAATACGCTTCAACCCCATGTTTACATATAAATTTGTTGTGAGGATTATTAGATGCTTTACAAATTAATTCATCTAAAGAACTATTATGTATTGAACCTACTAAACGACTAGGTATAGTTCCACACATAGATGCACATGGATAAACACTTCCATTAGGCGTAACTAATATACATCCACTCTCGCTGCAGTCGTCTAATATACTTTTGGGATAGTAGAAATTATCTACGCTAATCTTTTCTTTAGCCCTTCCTAGTGGATAACACTTATATTGATATAGTCCAATATTTGTTATCTCTTCTTCGAATGAATTAAGTACTCCTTTTAATTGCATGCTATTTTTCGTAATTGTACATCCTACTATCAAACGTAATCCTACAACTTTAGAAGCTTTTATTACATTTTTAATATTTTCATATGATACATATTTATTATGAAAATCATCCACACTAATTTTTATACTTCTTGCACCATTATTTCTTAGCTCTGTACAGTATGCTTCTGCCTTCTCATACGAATCTGCCCAATAGCAATTAGAAGTAATGGTTGTCTGCATGTTATAGTGGTGAGCTAATTTTACTAACTCTATTATTTCATTGTAATACAGAAATGGCTCACCACCAGTTATTGTTATCAACCTTATTCCTGATTTTTTTGCTTCTTTAATTAATCTTTTTGCATCCTCAAAATTCATTTTTTCCTGTCTCTCAGGTGAACAACTAAAACCACATATATCGCATTTTGCTACACATTTATATGTATATATCAAACCAAGTGCATGGTATAACATCACTTTTCCCCCTTCATTGTATATTATGTAGAAACTCTATGAGTATTAAAAAATATAAATCATAAATTTTATTTAAACTCCCCATATGTTAAAATTTATCTACATGCCATCAAATTATATGTTCTATTTTAACTTAATTTTCATATATTAGTTTTTATCCTAATCTATATACATCTATAATACTTTTTTTCTGCTTTTCTCCATAAGCTTATATCCTATTATATATATAATAATAACAACAAAAATATTTAATAAATTAAGTTTCGTTTGTAACTCTAAATATGTATTAAAATCTTTTTCCATTAAGTAATTAGGAAACTGATATGAAGATATTGAAAAATAATTTCCACTTTTTAACTGAATTGGACAGGCTACTATGAAGAATGTTACTATTGATGAAATTATAGTACCTAAGAAATTTTTTAATAAACAAGAATAAATAATACTAATTGCACTACTTAGTAAAATTCCAATAATAACTGACGTACTAAATAAGATCATTCTTATGAAACTTTCAACAATATTTAAATCCTGCATGAAAAAATCTATTCCAGCAATACTAAATGGAGTGTATGGGAAAAATATATACCCTATTAAAGCTGAACTTAAGAACGAAAATATAAAAATTAAAATACTTAATACTAACATAATAATTACTTTACTTAAAAAAAGTTTAATATTACTTATAGGTCTTATGATTACATACATAAAAGTTCTGTCCTGGTATTCTTTACTAAATAAAAAAGCACCTAATACTATTCCATTTATTTCATAAATAAAAATAGCTAATGACATTTGCATAACAACTGAATAAGTAAAATTAAATACCCCTTCCTGTTTAGGTAGATACATTAAGTAATAACCACAAAAGATCATTTGAAACAAGAAGGTTGAAACTATTATAAAATAAATATATTTGCTTTTAGTTAGTTTAAATATTTCATTTTTCAAATAATCTTTCATTTATTATTCTCCTTATCATAATCATCTATTAATTTAAAAAAGCTGTCTTCTAAAGAAGGTTTTATTGGAATAAAGGCTGTAATACCTATATTTTTATTAACTAAATATTTTATTAAATCTTCAATTTTTAAATTTTTATTAGTTTTAATAGTCACACTATTTAAATCATATTTATCAATTGTGATTTCATCCATATTTTTCAATTCGGAATATAAGCTTATCTACATTTTGAGAGTGAATTTCATATTTTATCTCTTCCTTTATTAAATTATTTATAGCCCCTTGCGCTATTTCACTTCCATTATATATAATAAAAACCTTATCGCATATTAACTCTATCTCACTTAATATGTGACTAGAGATAAATACTGTTATCTGTTTTTCCTTGGTTAAGTAATTAAAAATATTTCTAATATCTTGTATTCCCTTTGGATCTAATCCATTAATTGGTTCATCTAAAATTATAATTTGGGGATCATTAATTAGTGCTTGTGCTATCCCTAATCTTTGTTTCATTCCTAATGAATAATCAGATACCTTCTCTTTCTCTCTACCACTCAATCCTACGATTTCTATAAGTTCCTTAATTTTTTCCTTTGAAACACCGCCTGAATATTTTCCAAAAATATTTAGATTTTCTTCTGCTGATAAATATTCATAAAAGGCTGGTCCTTCAATTAGTGCTCCAATTTGGCTTAGTGCACCATAGTAATCTTTTCGTAAAGAAGTATTATTTATAAATACTTCTCCTTTATTAGGCTTTAGCAGACCTAGTATTAACTTAATCGTTGTTGTTTTTCCAAAACCATTAGGCCCTAGAAAACCAAAGACACTTCCTTTAAATACTTTAAAACTAATATCATTAATAATTTTACGCTTTTTTAAAGTCAATTCTAAGTTTTTGACTTCTAAAACAACTTCATCCATTCTCATCCCCACTCACTTTATTACTATTATTTTGTTTGACTATCAAACATGTCTTTAAATAAACCTGGTTTATTAATAAGAATTTGAACATAGAGTCTAAAACTTTCTTCTAACAGAATTTTAGTTTTTGCACACCACTGTTGGTTAGGTTTATTGATATCATCTTCATATAAATAATTTTCATACGGACATCCATCTCCACAAAAAAGCTGAGCCCAACATTCACTACATTTCCTAACTACCGGTTTCCTCAATCTATTATTGAATAAGCTAAAATTATCTTCATTTATATTTCCTAACTTATACTCCTCATTACCAACATATCTATAGCATCTATATGCATTTCCTCTAGCAGAAAAAATTCCAACTGTTTGATTCCATAAAAAACAATTTGCAGAACATTTTCTTGTATGAATCTGTTTCATTAAGTCCACTAAACTACCAAAAACTTGTTTTTTACCTTCAACTAAATTTTCATAAGTGATTTTTCTTAGATCACTTACTTGTTTTTCATAAGTCTTGTAGTCTTCATAAGAGTATTGTGCATCGTCAGATTTATTAAATACTAAATTAGAATATACTTCATTTACACCTATATTCCAAAGTTCTTTTGTTGCTTCTTTTAAAAATGGAATATCCCTTTTTGTTAATGTGATTTGTGCAGAGATTTGATCATATTCGCGTTTAATTTGTTTAATATTATTAACTATAGTATCAAAACTACCATTACCTAATGCGTAAGGTCTGTTGCTATCATGTATTTGTCTAATACCATCTATGCTAATACTTAAGTCAAATTTATTATCTTTTAATACACTTATAATCTCATTATCAATAATAGTTCCATTAGTTGTAATAATATAGTTTATATTACATTTTTTATCTTTAAATAATTCATTGATATAATTAACGGAATATATAAATACATCTTTATTTATAAGAGGCTCGCCTCCAAAAAAATGTCACATTAAAATTTTGTTTCTCTTTATCTAAATTATTAAACCAATAATCTATACATTTTTGTGCTATTTCTTTAGACATGATTATACTTTCATGCCCATAGTTTCCACCATCACCAAAGCAATACTTACACCCTAGGTTACACTTTTGGGATATATTTAAACACAATGAATTCAAGTATGGATTAGCTTTAAGGTACTCATATTTTTTTTCGTAAACTTGATAAATTTCTCCACTATATCTTAATAATCCTCTTTGATTATTGGTTCTTAAGTCTTCAAATGCTTTTTCTATTTCCTCTAACTTATACTTATGAGTAAGCTCTTGTTTTAAATTTTTTTATATCCTTATCATCATTTAAATTATAAATTTTACTTCCTTTTAATATCTCTGCTATCAGTTTATTTGTCTCAAATACATATCCACTTCCACCATCAAAGATGAATTGTCTATTTTGTTCTTCAATACAAAAAAATTGATTTGTAATGTTTAAATCTGTATCACTCATATAAATCCCCTTTTATTATAAAATTTCTTAGTTCACTTGCTTTACTCTTCAAGTTTCTATTAAATTAATTATTTTATATTCTGC
>JMMB01000006.1 GCA_000686145.1 Peptostreptococcaceae bacterium VA2
CTTCTTCTTGTGTAAATTTCCTCACCAGCATCTGATGTTAACTGGTCATAGACTGCACTTGGAGACATTGCCATACTTTCTTGATATGTCTTTGCTTTTTTCAATGCATTTTCTTTCCCAATCTGCTTGTACATTATCTATAGCATATTGAGGCTGCTTCTGCTGTAAACTTCTCTCCATACTCTGATGTTAATTGGCCATATAATCCAGCCTTAGACATACTCATTGTATCGCTATATGTTTTTGCTTTTCTTAATGCAGACTTATATTCTGTTGGAACATCTGCTTCTACTTTTGCTTCTACTGGAGCATCTGCTTCTGTGTTTTGGTTCTGACTAATTTCCTGCCCAGTTCCAGCTGCTCCACTATCTGTTGTAGTAGAATCACCACCTCCACCACTTAGTGCTCCAACTATTACAAAGAATGCTAATACTATGAACCAACCTCTTTTATAAAATGGTTTCTTATTTTTTTGCTCCACATCCTGGACAAGACTTAGCATTAGATGCTATTTCTTTAGAACAAGATTTACATTCTATCATTTTTGCCATGTATAATTCCTCCAATATATATAATTATTTTCATACCAAAAACAATTATATATGATATACTCTGTCGAAATTTGTCGAAATTTGTATTTATTGCATATTTATACTTTATTACCATAATTTATATTAATAATTCCATTATTTTCATTTGTATTAAGTGCTTAATGTTTAGCTAATTCCTTTAGTACGTCTATATTATCATTTATAACTTTATTCATGAGCCTTTCAATTTTGATTTTTTCTCTATGCTTTTTTGTAAGTTTTAATTTATATGTGTTCATTTATAGCATCACCTTTAAATTTTATAATACCTTCTTTAATTTCATCTAAATCAATAACTATCTCAAAAATAGATTGATTGCTAAGTAAAGTTTTCTCTAGTTCTTCTCTAGATGGTGACTCTGGAATAACTTCTCCATATTCTTTAAGTCCATATAAATGTAGTCCTAAACATTCTTCTGCCATTCTTAAACCTTCTTCTAATGTTTCACCTTCTGTATACGCCCCTTCTACATTAGGAAAATCTATTGAGTAACCATCTTCTTCTGTGAATCTTGCATAAAATAGATATTTTTCCATAATATATCTCCCTTTTTTCTTCTTTTTATTTAGCTAATTCTTTTAATGCTACTATATTATCTTTTAGAAACTTTTTGTATGCTTTATCTATTTCTTCTTTAGTAGCATAAGTTATTTCTGCTTTAGTTTCTCTCTTGTGCTTATCTTTTAATTTAAGTTTATACTCATTTTTTATCTGCAATTAAACCACCCCTCAAGTCTATTGTACCAGATAAATTTATTTACAAACGGATCGAGTTGCTATGCTCCTGCCAAGGAGGTATAATTACTAATTTAAACAACATAAGTACAACATCTTACTTGCTTAGAGAGGTTAAAATACCTTAAAAACACAACATTTACTAACCTTATTATACCTATAGTTTTTCTAAAAGCCTTACAATAGCTTGTATTGATCCGTTTTCAAACTTCTGAATATCTAAAAAGTTAGTTTTTGTGTATAGTTTAATATAGATTTACTAATGAAGATAAATTGCTTCATTGGAGATGATTTCTCAAATGAAGTTAATATTCCAGAGATGCCACTTTCCTTCTTATAAGCAACTGTGAATGCTCTTAATATCAAGTGTTTAATTGAACAATATAAAAGCACCTACGTTTTATCCGTAAGTGCTTATCTATTATTTGTCATGAAATTTACTATGGCACTTTTCACAAAGTACTACTAAATCCTCTTTTTTCTCATTTCCTATGTTTTCATATGTGTTATGATGTACATGAAGTTTATCTTTGCTAGAACATAGTTGACATTTATAGTTTGCTCTCTTTAATATTTGCTTTCTTTTCTCTTTCCAATGCTTGGTATTTAGATAGCGTTTATAATCTCTTTTCTTAATAAAAATTAGATGATAGTAATTCTCTAATATATTATAATTATCTTCTACTTTATCATAATATCTAATAAAACTAATCATTTCTTCAATGTCATCAAATGTAAATACATAATTAAACTCATCAACAGCTATTCTTGTTTTTTGTGTTGCTATATTCGAACATATATCATATACTATCTGACTGAGATCCCATTCATGCTCTTGCAATAAGTCAAAATGAACTTTATCAAAAAGTTTAACTTCTTTAGAAGAATGCTCATCATAAAACTCTAAAGTATCTATGTTGTAGTATCGATCAACAGTTATGTTTACTTTACATTTCGTATCAAACTCTATTTTAAATATAGACATCCTTTTAAATATAGTATTACTAAAATCTATATTTAAACTATCAAATCTTTCTATATTAGCGCTCCCCTTAACAATTGGCGTAAATTGAAAATCTATCTCCATAATTATCTGCTCCCCATGTAATTTATGTTTTAGCATATTATAACATGAATTGTATCCTTGTACTTTTTATAGGCATAATAAAAGCACCTACTTTTTATAGTCGATGCTCTAAATTAATTTTTAAATTTTATGCCCACATAACTCTCATTATTTTGCTGTAATATGTATCTCTTATAGATCCAAATGCTGGCCCTATAAGAGATACATATTCATCAGCATTAAAATTCGCATCACTAGCTATATACATAACTTGAGACATTATTGAATTATCATCATCTATATAGAACTTTAACATTACATTTTCTTCATTAAAACTATTTAATAGTTCTAACATATTATCTTTCTTACCCATATTACTTAATCTACCTAGACTATAATATATACCATTAAATGCACGATTTTCTAATTGTAATGATATTACACATTTTCCATTACCCATATTTTGCTCTGCTTGCATTAGAACACCATCTTCATGTTCATTTGTTATTTGAAATATTTGTCTAAGTTCAATATCTTCTAATGCTCTTAATACTTCATTTTTTTTTGTTATATAACTCATAATATTCCCTCCAAATTTTAATTTAACAAAAACATTATAACATTAAAAAACTGCATAAAATGTCATTTTTTGTCATAAATTCTCCAAAATATTGTATTAAAGTAAGCCTTTATGCTACCCCTATAGACTTACTTTAATACAATATTTATAGTCTAAAGCACTTCAAAACCCTACTTTTACTAACTCTATTATACCTATTGAATCTCTAAAATCCTTGCAATTGCTTGTATTGATCCATTTTATAAGCTTTTTGAATCTAAAATGTTGTGTTTTGTGAGTGGTTTAATAAATCTATCTCCAATGAAGTTTAATAATTTAGAGATGCCACTTTCCTTCCTATATTGTTTTTTATTTACAAGTACTAATAGGTAAATTATGACAATACCTGCTTAAATTCTTTATACTCTGACTTCTTAAAGTTTATAAACGGATCGAGTTGTCTATGCTCCTACCAAGGAGGTGATTGTATTGTTATTTTTCATAAATATATTTATATTTATACTTTGGGTTTCCATAGCAGTTTGCAGTTTCTATGGTCTAGCGTTTGTCAATAGAATCTACAAGTGTAGAAAATATGAAGACAGTAGAGTTATTAGATTTAACAACTGGTATAATTACTAATTTAAACAACATAAGTATAGCCACGTCGTTAGACGGCCGTAGGTCTATATAATAGATTTATTTAAATTATAAAATCGCCCCAATGAACTTACCCGATATATAGATTACTTATATGTAGTGTAAGGTCATTGGGGCGAAATAATGTTATTTTATGTGCGTAATGTAATACTTTTTAGAACTAACATATTGAAAATAGTAACCTAATTTTGCTTAACGTTGTAAATCCGCAAAATAGACTCTACCCCTTCTTCTGCTTGTTAAGAAATATTGGAATTAGCGTATTAAATTAAAGTTTTTCGAGTTCTTCTTTTAGCTTTCTTTTAAGAGATTTTGAAACTGGATATTTATCAATTTTTGCATAAATACTACTTTTAGTTTCACCTCTTTTGAAAAATTCTCTTACTAATGCAGTAAAAATAGCATCAAATCCATATTCTGATAATCCTTGTGAAAGAAGTGTAATTACACCTAAAGTTGCAATACCGCCTATTATTCCAAAAGGACCAAGTGCAGCTAATCCAGCAGTTATAGCGGCGGCTCCTGTTAAGCCTGTTGTTCCCATTACCATAACAAGAACCAATGCTGGTACACCCAGTCCAGCTAACTTTGATACTAGTTTATCCATATTAAAATCCTCCATGTTAGAAATATACATTAATTTCCTTTAGTATCAATAATATAACACAATCTATATTTATAGTAAATTCAATCATATAAATTGAATTTTAAGTGGGTGGGACGATGAAATACAATGATTTTTATACATTTTCAAAAGTACATTTTTTAGAACTGAAATATTGAAAATACTAGTCTAATTTTGCTTAACGTGTATTTTCTGCGAAATCCTCCCCCACACCCCCTCCTTTGCCTCGCTCACTTACGTTCGCCTTCGGCTCGCGTAGGTTATTTTTTTAAGTTTTATATGAAACTATATATAATATACTGCACTTATAACTTCCTAACGCACTTCGTTTGTTCCTGCACTGCGACATTTAGTCAAAATCCATTGACGATAAACCATGTCAAGCTATTTGGACTAAAGTCTTGTGCCTACTTGTATTAAGGTCTTTAGTTCTTCAAATCTTTAATAAACTCCTAAGCTACTTTTTTTCTAAAGACTTAAGAAAACTCACAGACGTAACTTCTTACTAAAAGTACTGCGAATGCATATAACATCAAGGCTATAACCTTTAAATCTGACGTGTAGGAAGGAAATAATATTAGCGATAACAATAACATAAGTTTAGCGTGAGTTCATAGGCATGAAGTATCTTAATTCATAATATATATTAGACCACTAATATATATTTCCCAGTCGCTTTACTCCTTCGTGACGATTGTTTTTTTGGTTTTCTAACTATTAAAAAGTTGTCTGTTTTGAAAGTCTTATATGTACTTAAGGGTTTAGTTATATAGTACTTTCAAAACAGACAACTTTTTAATATATATTTAAGCATAATAAAAGCACCTATAATATAGTAGATGCTCTAGTTGTTAATTATTAAAATGATATATTTTCTGAATCAATAGTTTGTTGGAATCCAAGTTGTACTTTATGTTCCTTAGGTGGCTCATAGGTAGCATACCATTCTTTCATTAGGCTCTTATGTTTTTGAACATTTTCAACTGGTTCTAATGGCTTTGCTTTATTGTCTATCACGGTCTTATGAACTTTCTTATTATCCTCTATAAACTTATCACTAGAATAGTAATTGTTATAAGTTATATTAGTTTCTGTCATTGGAACTAGTTCTTTGGTCTTTCTATTGAGTTTCACTAATCCTTCTATCGCTTTCTTTTTAGCTCCTGCATTCTTAGACTTAACTGCTTTATTCATAGTTTCTAGGAACTCATTGTTAACATTTTGCTTGTGTTCTGCTAGATGCTCTATAAATTCTTCTTGGGTAAAGTTTAAGCCATCTATATACTTTATAATTTCATCAGTATTATAATTTAATCTTATAGCACTGTTATAGTGAACATATTGTGGATATACTTCTTTAACTTCTATCATCACATGACCTTTAAACTCTTCCCATTTACCACATTTGGCAACTTGTCTTTTAGTATCATATCCCATAATTTTTAATGCTCTACGTTCTGCGCCAAGTATAAACTTCTCTTCTGCATTACTTGGTGCAACATTTGGATATTCTACATCATCAATAATTTCTACTAGTGAATATGAGTGTCCCCAAACGATTAAACCTAGGTTTCTAAGTCCATTTAATCCACTACAGAGAGTCTTTTCTGCTCTCTCTCTAACTAAGTCTAAAGCACTATCTAAAGCTTGAATAGGTAAATCTAAAGCATTAGCATTAGCAACTGACTTATCTTTATTTATACTAGCAAAGTTCTTATTAACTAATCCAACCAATGAGAACAAGTAGTTCTTAGGATATACTGCTACTTGATTAACTCCTAGTTCCCCTCTTTTATAAAGTTCACTTGATACTATAGCTATTATGGATTCTTGATAAGTCATATTGCGACACCCTCCTCTATTTTCTACTTTAGGTTTAACATTAGTTAATAATTCATCTATTACTATCTTGTTACCTTTTTTATGGTATGTGCAATGTCTTGATAACTCTTCCATTTGTGATATTTTACTCTCACCACCACACACCTTAATTTCTAATACCGTGCATAATTCTTTGTAGTTCTTAACTACTTGTCCTACTTTTAAATTTTCAACTTTCATTTGATGTTTTCTCCTTATCATCCGTTATTTTCTATGACAAGGCAACTCCAACAAGATACACTTCTAATTAAATTATAAATGTATAGTATTTACCAAGTATGTACTACTTGAAATTTGGTAATAATTAATATATAATAGTTTATATAATTTAATAAGTCGATATAGCGTATGTTCCTTGTTGGAACTGCCTAAATATAAGCTAGAGTTCCTACACTCTAGCTTTTTTTAATTATATCATATTTCTAATGCAAATATAGTAATTTTTGGCTCTATATAGCCTTTTTTGCAGAAGCTGAAACTGTTGCAATTACTAGCCTAATTTTAGCTTTTTTCAATTCGCAGCCAAAATATAAAATTCTTCTTTTATTTAGTTATTTATCTGTCAATTCTTCATATTCTTTTATTATTTCTTTTTCATGTTTTATTTTTGATTCATTTTCTTTTATTTTTTCTAAATACATCTCTTTTTTAATAGAATTTTCATCTATTAATTTTTCATAGTTTTCTATGTAACTTTCATATGTTTTTATATTCTCATATGCAAACTTATATCTATTACATTTATTGCACTCTCCGTTAAAACCACCTCGTAAAGTTTTTTTAAGATACATAGTTTGACCTTGTTTGAAATTAATTTCATCTCCGCATAATTTGCATTTTATAGTTGCAGGTTTGTACGTGCTATCCCAGTCCAGAATCTCGAATTTATCGTGTTCTAGCATATCATTCATTCTTTGTTGTGCTAATTCTTTTGTTATTCTTTTTCTCATATTAACTCCTCCTTTATTGCTTCTCTTAATGTTATAATTGTTGAAATAACTAGCATAATTTTAGCTATTACATATAACGAATTTTTTATAGCATTTGTAAAAGGGAGATTAATTTTTTTCTACACACACAAAAGAAGGTAGCAACTCTCACACATTAGAGTCACTACCTTTTTTGATACACACACTTTGAAACAAAGGTCACACATCCTTTGATTCGACACAAAATAATTTATGGTTTACACACATTTTTTTCAAGATAAGGTCACACCCAATATCTTGATACACATAGTTGGTTTACACACATGCTTATTATTACAAGATTAATTATATAACATTCTGCTAATCTTTTCTAGAGCATAGTTTTCATAAATTAATTCTTGAATTCATTCTAAGTTTGTGCATCCCAATACTTAATTTTCTGGTTTCCGATAGCTATTGGTATTTAACCGATATATCTGCTATTTCTCTAATGGAACTCGATAGAGAGTAGGAAATAAAAAAAAATGATATATCTATTGCAATTACTTGTAGCTATCACAACTACAACTGTATCTATTTATTATATTTATCCAAATACTCTTTGATAGCACTTGATAATATATCTTGTACCTTATGTTGTTTATTAGCCTTGCAGAACGTTGCAAAGTCTTCTTGTATGTCTTTATATAATCTATAACTTCTATTAGTTGTTTGCTTATTGCGTGAACTATCTATATCTTTATGTATAATACTATTTGTAGTTTCTTGTGTTACAACTTGTATTACAACTTCATTATCATTTAACTTATTATTTATTATATCTATTTGCTTTTGTAAGTCCTTTATTTTATTTTCTAAAGCTTTGTATTTATCGTCTTTAGTATTTGTATTATTAGTCTTTTTAGGTGCTTTAGGTTGGCTTGTATTCCCCGGATTTGTAGTTGTAATAATTACTTCTGTAGTTCCTTGTGTTACAACGTACTTATTTAGGTCTTTATTATATGCATATCCTACCTTGTTAAATCGTTCCCTTATAGTTTTTCTATTGATATCTATATTGTCGCATAACTTAGTTAATGACGTACTTTCAAGCATATTATTTATATAGTCAACTTGTTCCAATATATCTAATTTATCAAATTCAATTCTAGTCATATAATACCCATCCCCCCCATACTTTTACTTGTAGTTATTTTGTAATTATTACTTTTGCAGTTACTTGTAATTATTACAACTTGTGTTACAACTAGTTATATTAAATTATAGCATAAGTAAAGGCTAGTATCTTAATACTAACCTTGATTGTTTTCTAATTTCTTTAGTCTATTAACCATTTTCATATGATCTTTATATATTTTAGAAGTTTCTTTTACTTGTTGGTCTTTGATTAGCTTTCCTCTAAGTTTTATACATGCTTTTAAATCTTCTATACTTAGCTTATTTAAATCTTTACCATACGGATCGTTGTATTTTATAGTTTCTTCTGTATTCGTAAATTCATTTTCTTCATATTGTTTTACTAATTTATAGAATGTAGTTCTTTTAAGTACTAAATTTTCAATAGCTTTAGTTGCAGTTTGGTTTCCTTGTTTCCAAGCTTGATATTCTTGTTCAAAGTTGCTTGGATATTCTGCTTTAGGTCTACCTAAATGCTTACCTTGCTCTTTAGCAATAGCTATACCTTCTAGTTGTCTTTGCTTTCTAAAGTCGGTTTCTTGTTGTGCTACATAACTAAGTACTTGTAATATTAAGTTGCTTATAAAGTCCCCTAGTAAGTCCTTATGTTGTCTAGTATCAAGTAAAGGCATATCTATTACAACTATATCTGCACCTTTATTTGTTATTGTATTCCACAAATCCATAACTTCTTTATAATTTCTTGATAATCTATCTATTGATTTTATAACTACTAAATCACCTTCTCCTATTACTTGTAACATTAGTTGTAAGTTAGGTCTATCTGTATTAGTTCCTGTTGCTTTATCTATTAACTCTATAGCACCTTCTATGTTATTAGCTTGATTAAATTCTTGCATAGCTTGTTGTTGTCTACCTTCATTTTGTTCCTTAGTTGATACTCTTATGTAACTAAATACTTTGTTCATTTTTATTGTCCACCCTTCGTTGTTTATGTGATGAACTTAGTATATATTATTTATTCGTAAAGGTCAATACTTATTTACGAACATTCGCGAATTTTTTAAATACCTTTGAGAACACTTTTGTTTTTCTACAATGGCTTTATATACACATTCTTATTTT